>NZ_JAWOTA010000003.1:0-10810 GCF_033338635.1 Vibrio sp. Vb1755
AATGTTGACTTTCTTATCAGCATAGCGGATAAGCGCATGTACAAAATGAAATTTCAACGTTAAACGGTATATATGATGAGAAAGTTCATGCAAGTACTGCTTCTACTGGCAGTCATTGCGGCAGGTGTGTTGGCTTGGGTATTTATTCCATCGCACGAAACCATCGGGCAAAAAACGCTTGAGCAGGCACTCAACGACGACTATAGCCTAGTTGGGCATCGAATCTACTCAACCGATCCGGATGCTGGCAACCGATTCGGCTACTTCGTATTGGCAACGGGCCAGAGCATTGAAGAGCAAGAGCCGTTTTTGGTCACTTCGGATCAGTTTATTCGCATGGAGCAAACGGGTGATAATACCTTGTCTGTGACCGTCAATGGCCGTATTTACCATTATCATAACGACTTGTGGGTGCCAAAATCAGACGGGAAATTGCAACACTTTTTAGTCAGCGCAACCGCCAAGTACGTACGCTAAAAACGGGAACATTACTCCCCCCCAAAAAAACAAAGCCCCGCAGTGTATGCGGGGCTTTTTACGTGAAGAAGAAAATAACATCGAAAAAATGAGCGTTACTTCGCTAACACTTTCTCTTTAATCACTTTGAGTACCCCAGCCTCTTGGTTGCTTGGCGCAGAATAACGAGCAATTTTCTTAATCTCTTCGTGCGCGTTGGCAACCGCGTACGAATGCTCACTGACTTGCAGCATTTCAAGGTCATTGAGGTAATCACCAAACGTCATTGTTTCTGCCGGAGTAAAATTCATCGTCTCTTGAAGGTGCTGAATGGCCGCGCCTTTAGACGCCTCGGCATTCATCACATCCAGCCAAATTTTTGCGCTCACTACGACTTTATGCGTTGCGCCAAACTTCGTATTCATGGTCGGGAACAGGAGCTCTTCCGAACCGTCAAAGTGACAAATTGCTACCTTAATAAACTCGTCTTCGACCTCAAGCAAATCCGGCACATATTCACAGCGGTGGTAGTACTTTTGAAATTCTTCCAGCGATTGCTGATCATGCGTTTCGATGTACGCCGAGCGCTTGCCACACAATACGATGTTCGCTCCGTCAATTTCACGAGCCGCTTTCACAATCTCCGCCACTTCCGCTTTAGGAATGGTGCAACTGTAGAGCTCTTTGTCTTGGTACATCACCAAGGTGCCGTTTTCAGCCACATACAACAGTCTGTCTTTGATTGGCGCGAACGTGTCTCGCAGACTGTAATACTGACGACCAGACGCAGCGGAAAACAAAATACCTTGCTCTTCCAGTTGCAAAAACAGATCGAAAAACTCCGGATCCAAACGACCGTATTGGTCAAGCAATGTGCCATCCATATCGGAAGCAATAAATTTGATGCGAACTTGTGACATTAACTAAAACTCTAAATGACGCTGCGAAAATATATCCATGTAAGGTACAGGATCTTGTATGAATCTCAAGTCGGGATGACGACGCCTATCGCGATTACCAAGGATGCTGTTTAAAGTAATCTTCACTGTGATCGATGAAAGCTCTCACCGCAGGAGACAAGTGTTTACGTGATGAATACAGCGCGTAAATGTTGAGATCATTTGGCTTCCAATCCGGCAACACCGACTCAAGCTGACCCGATTTGAGATAGATATTGCTCAAGTAAGTTGGCAACATCGAAATACCCATGCCTTGTAAAGCGCCATGCAATAACGCCGTGGCCTCATTGCTGGTTAGGCGACACTCAATTCCCACCGATTCGAACTGGTCGCCCTGAGACAAATGCCACACGTGGCGCTCAAAGTTTTTGTATCCCAAACAGTCGTGTGAAGATAAATCTCGCGGATGCGCGATCGCGTGGTGAGTTTGTAAATATTGCGGTGATGCTACCAACACCGATTCGCACACCGCAATCGGCTTACCAATCAAAGAAGGATCGGGATCTGACGCAATTCGGATCGCCAGATCGATACGTTGTTCGGTTAGATCACTCACTGAATCTTGCAGATCTATGTCGATATGCACTTTGGGGTGCTTTTGCATAAAACTGTTTACTACGGGGATCAACTGTGAGAATCCAAATGAAGTACTAGACGCAAGACGGATTTTTCCGGACAGCTCACCATCAGCGGCAATGTTCGACGTTAATGTATCGGCCTGTTTTAACCAGCGCTCAATCTGAGGCAAGCTGCGCTCCCCTGCGGTGGTGAGGGACACCTTGCGCGTGGTGCGGTGTAACAAACGAGTTTGCAGCCAGTTCTCCATAGCCTCTACATAACGAGTCACCATTGGCCGAGACATGTCTAACCGCTCTGCGGTCGCGGTAAAACTGCCAGAATACACCACATCCACAAACACTTTTGCTGCCGTTACTCTATCCATACATTTGCTCGAAATAAGAAATAGTGATGCACATTATTGTGTATTTTTCCGAGCGTATCAATTTCCTAATATAGCTCCCGTTCCCAAGCCATGGTCGCTTGGCCCCAAATTCTTTAGGAGCTTATTATGAAAAAATTCACTTTGATTGCTGCATCCATTTTAATGGCAAGCCCTGTTCTAGCGGCAAACCACTCTCCCCTTACTCTTGAGGTTTACAACGCCGACGGTAACAGCTTCCACGTAAACTCAACCTTGGTATACGGTGAGACTGACGCCATGGTTATCGACACTGGCTTCACCAAAGCTGACGCGATGCGCATTGCCGCTAAAGTGCTGGACTCAGGCAAAACGCTTAAAACCATTTTTATCAGCCAAGCGGACCCAGACTACTACTTTGGCGCAGAGGCCTTACACCAACAGTTCCCTGATGCGCAGATCATCACAACGCCTGCGGTTCAAAAAATTATTAAAGAGAAATTGGCTGGAAAGCTGGCGTACTGGGGACCAAAGCTTGGCGCAAACGCACCGGTAAAACCAGTGATCCCTGTCGCGTACGATAAAGCATCATTGGAGCTAGAAGGTCATAAGATTGAAATTCGTGGTAACCATGGCACATCAGCACACCGCCCTTACCTATGGATTCCAGATAACAAAGCGATTCTAGGTAACGTAGCCGTGTACTCAAACGTACATTTGTGGATGGCAGATGCCGCTGACCAGACCGCCATCAATGCTTGGGAGCAGCAACTTAGCGAGATGCTTGCGCTTAAACCTCAAGTGGTCATTCCTGGTCACATGAAAGCAGGCACAAAGCTGAACGCAGACACCATTCGCTACTCGCAACAATACTTGCAGGATTTTCAGCAAGCGAAAAAACACAGCAATAACAGCGTTCAACTCATTGACACCATGTCTGCGAAATACCCAGAAGCTCAATTGCCAATCGCGCTAGAAATCGGTGCGAAAGTGCATACTGGTGAAATGTCATGGTAACCGTGCATTACTTCTTCGATCCCATGTGTGGTTGGTGCTACGGGGCATCACCACTCATCGAAGCCTTGATGGACACCTCTCAATTTAAGGTAGAGCTTCATCCCGGCGGTATGATTGAGAAACGCGCGATTGAACCTGAATTTCGTCAGCACATCATCAACAGTGACGCTCGTATTGCAACCGAAACCGGAGCGACGTTTGGTGAAGCATATCTGCAACGCGTGAAAAGCGAAGATGCGTTTGTTCTTGATTCTTATCTACCAACACAAGCGATCTTGAGTGCGGAAAAAATGGGGCTGAATCCATGGCACATGCTAAAGGCCATCCAATCTGCGCATTATCAGCTCGGGTTAAAAGTGAATGAAGCATCGACGCTCAAAGCCATTGCAGAATCGCTAGGTTTAGCAAGTGATGCGTGGGAGCAAAACATGACGTTAAGCGAAGCCGAGCTAAACGAGAGAATTCGCTCTAGCCGACAATTGATGCGACAGTTACACGTTGGTGGTTATCCAACCCTGATTGCAGAAGTAAATGGCGAGTACTTGACCTTGCCGCACTCGACCTACTACGACAAACCGGCACAGTGGAAGCTTGCATTACAAAAACTGCAATAAGCTCTTCCCCACTCGCTCTTGTTCTTAATCCAAGAGCGATTGCCAACACTGACATGGCAATCCTGACTCAAACAGGTACAATCCTCGCTCGAATTTTTACTCGCGCGGATACCCACCATGCACTCGCCTGAACATTGTTTTACTCGTTTTACTGCTGATACTTCTGATTATGAATTACCAACGCAGTTTACGTTTCCGTTCTACTACACGCCGCATCCTCTTTGCGTTATGGCCGCAAAGCAATTGCAACAGCACTTATTAGTGCAAACCGACTTCGAACACGATTTTGGTTTGGTTAATGAAAAAACGGGGCGAGGCAAAATGTTTGGCGTATTACTAGTAGAAAGCTCTCAAGGCGAGCTCGGCTTTTTAAGTGCGTTTTCTGGCAAAATTGCTGACCAAAATTTGATTCCAGGATTTGTCCCTCCTGTGTACGACATGCTGACCGATGAAGGCTTCTTCCGCGCAGAAACGGATGCCATCAACGCCGCCAATGCGGAGTACAAAACCTGTGCCGCGAATCCGGAATTGGCAGATCTTAAAGCGCAAATACAAGCCGACCGAGCCGCTTATCAACAAGAGGAGCAAACACAGCGCCAAGTGATGATTGATGGCCGAGCAGCACGCAAGCGACAGCGCCAACAGGGCGAGCAAACGCTCAATGCCGATGATCTCAAAATCTTGTTGGATGAGTTGGGTAAGCAAAGTGTCGCCGAGAAAAACGTTCTCAAATACTTAAAGCAAGCGTGGGATGAACAGCTTGCAATCAAAGAAGCGCGCTTGGCTGAGTTAGAGCAGCAACTTGCTCACCTTAAAGAGCAGCGCAAAACGCTCTCCAACGCTTTGCAGCACAAATTGCATAAACAATACCGCTTCCTAAACAACCATGGCGAAGCACGCGACTTGGTGGACATTTTTTCGGACACCACAAACCCAGTTCCACCAGCAGGTGCGGGGGAATGTGCTGCGCCAAAACTGCTTCAATACGCGTTTAAACACGGATTCAAACCGCTGGCGCTGGCAGAATTTTGGTGGGGTGCGTCGCCAAAGTCTGAAGTTCGCCAACACAAAAAATTCTACCCATCGTGCAACAGCAAATGTCAGCCGATTTTGGACCATATGATGCAAGGGCTGGATGTCGAACCTAATCCATTGGCGGAGAATTGGGCAGAAGACAAAGAACTAGAGATAATCTACCAAGACGACGCTATGGTCGTCGTCAACAAGCCCTCGGGCTTACTTTCAGTGCCTGGTAAAACTATCAAGGACTCTGCTTATACGCGCCTACAAGCGATGTACCCTGATGTGGAAGGGCCGTTTGTGATTCATCGTCTCGACATGGCGACCTCTGGCATTTTGGTGTTTGCCTTAACTAAGCGCGCGAACAAAAGTCTGCAAAAACAGTTTATGGCTCGCGGCGTACAAAAACGTTATATGGCACTGCTCGAAGGCGTATTAAACGAGCCTGAAGGGGAAATTTCACTGCCAATGCGTGGTGACCCAGACGACCGCCCACGTCAACTGGTGTGTTTTGAACACGGGAAACATGCAGAAACCTACTGGCAACTGATTGAAGTCAAAGATGGACGCAGCAAGGTATACATGTATCCGAAAACCGGGCGAACTCACCAACTACGTGTACACAGTGCTCATCACATGGGGTTAAACATGCCGATGGTTGGTGATGGTTTATACGGCGAAAAATCGAATCGCTTACACCTGCATGCTGAGATGCTAGAGCTGGATCATCCATACAGCAAAGAGCGTATGGTGTTCCAAGCTGAGTGCGAATTCTAACGTCTTCCCGATTTTAAATAACAAAAAGGCACTGACTATCAGTGCCTTTTTTTGTTTTCTAACAACAGAATAAGCGTGATGCGCGATACCGAAAACCGTTAGCTCACCTTAAACTTGGTCCACACCTGAGAGCGCCAACGTCTTGCCATGATGATACCACGTACCCATTCATCGAGAGCGATTGCCATCCAAGCCCCTAAAACGCCATAACCCAAGTGGATGCCAAAGATGTAAGAGAAAAGCACGCCTAGTCCCCACATACTCAAAATCCCCATTTGCACTGGGAACTTGATGTCACCCGCGCCTTTGAGCCCCGCGATAAAAATCAGGTTAAACACACGTCCGGCCTCGAGCAAAATTGAGCCCATGACTAACGAACCTGCCAATGCGAGTATCTCTGGTTGATCGGTAAATACGCGCAGAATCTCTTCTCTAAACAGGTAAATCAGTGTGGTTGCCGCCGTTGATGCCACAAACCCCACTAAGAAGTAGATTTGTACGCGTTTTAAAATGCTACTCACCCAACCTTTACCGATGTAGTAACCGGTCTGAATTTGCGCAGCCTGACCAATTGCCAGCGCGAAAGCAAACGAGAAACGGGCAATGTTTTGCGCATAAGTGAAAGCCGCTAACGATGCCGTCCCCATTTGCACCACAAAGTACACAATGCAGATTTGCGCCACATTGTAAGACAGCACTTCACCCGCGTTCATACCGCCGATTTTTAAGATTTTTTTGTAAATCTCTGCCGGTACTTGTTTCATAGTCGACATTGGTAGTTCAATGCTACTGCGAGCGAGAATAAACCATAACATTAACGTACCGATGACTTGGCTGACGACGGTTGCTATTGCCACGCCTTGCACACCATACACAGGTAAACCGAATGGCTGGTAAAGCGCAATATAGTTACCAATGATGTTGAACACACCCGAGATCAAATTCACCACCATTGGGGAACGTGAATAACCATGACTACGCAGAATAGTTGTAAAAACAACGCCAATCGTAACGTTAAACGTCATCGCACCGCTTATCAGCAGATATTCATGAGCGTACTGCTCGACTTGCGCTTCCAAGCCGTAATACGGGAGTAGATATATCGCACCAAGCACGGCAATCACACTCAATAGCACACCGACGAGCACAGACAACGCAATACTCGCAACACCAACGCTCACTGACTCTTGCTCGCGTCCAGCGCCATTGTATTGGGCAATCAAAATCCCCGTACCGCTACTGACAAACGTCGAAACGATGATTAAAAAGAAGGTAATCTGCGTGATCACACCAACAGCGGATACGGCTTTGTCTGAGTAGCCACTCAGCATGAACACGTCACTGGTTCCTAAAGCCGTCCGTAGCAAAATTTCGACAAGAATTGGCCAAGCTAATGCCACGATGGACATTCGTTGGTTGATGTTTTGGCTTTTAGGCATGCTTGTAACCTTTCCTACAACTAAAAACTGCCTCACAATATTTGTGAAGCAGTTTAAAAATAGTGACTCGAACGAAGCTCGATATGAGGTTGTGATTTAGCGCGGATTCTAGTCGCATATTGGTCATAACGACAACAATATTTCGCCCTG
The DNA here is from genome assembly GCF_033338635.1 of Vibrio sp. Vb1755. Classification (NCBI taxonomy): domain Bacteria; kingdom Pseudomonadati; phylum Pseudomonadota; class Gammaproteobacteria; order Vibrionales; family Vibrionaceae; genus Vibrio; species Vibrio sp. Vb1755. Next base: position 7,352 of record NZ_JAWOTA010000003.1, read on the forward strand.
TTTCGGAAAAATATTTCTAATGCCTTTTCGAAACGACATATGCCTTAACGATAAGTAGAGCAGAGATTGGTGAACAATACTCTCAATCAACAAGCACCGAACAGAATCAGGATAATCAATAGTAATGCGTCTAACTAGATACATTACTTTGAGTTATCAGTCCAACCATATAGAGCCATGAAGAACCGTCATGAAAACCTGCATGCGCTACCATTCCTCTTTGAACACTCGCACCAAATCACACTGATGGCTTTGCACTAAAAATGACTGATATCACATTTGGAAACTTTGTTGTTCTATTTATCGCGAAAATACCGCCTAGAATAAGCGTACACGTTAATTAAGCAAGGATACGTAATGTCGACATTGGCTGGGGCGCGCTTAGAAGAAATGGCGGACATCCGCTCAACAAGAAAAAAGAAAATTGTCTTTTTATGCTCCAGTATCGCCGCTGCCTGTTTAACTTATGGTTCCATTGCTCAATCACTTGAGAATAACTGGGGTTTAAGCTTTTTCCATGCTTTGTGTGCCTTGGCATGCTTAGCAATCAGTTATGTAATAAAAGTCCAGCGGCACCATCAATACGCCGACTTATGGCTAAGTGCTGTCTTAATGTTCGAAGGGTTATTGTTACTTCTGTATAACGATGCTCCGTCAGGCAAAATGTTATGGCTATATCCTATTGTCGCCACTCTGGTATTAATTAATGAGTTTAAGGTCGGTCTGTTGTTCAGTGGCACCTACATTTTACTGATCTTTTTTGGGGTCGCTTTTTTAGATCGACTGCCAGCAGCCACAGAAATCATAGAGCGGAGATTGATGCTGACCCTGATAGCGACCGCGTTTGTGTGTCACACGTTCTCGTATTACTACACGAAAGTCCTCAATTACATTCAAACACTGTATCGTGAGGGGATTGAGGAGTTAGCATATTTTGACCAGCTCACTGGGCTTGCCAATCGCTGGAGCTTTGAGACTTGGGCGCGCGCAAAGCTCGATAAAATCAAGCACTCATCTGATGACAGCATCACCGCATTGGTCTTTCTCGATATCGATAACTTCAAGCACATCAACGACACCTACGGGCACGATATTGGTGACCAAGTACTTCAAGCCTTCGCAACTCGATTAAAAAATAACATTCGCAACAAAGACAGAAAAACCGATAAACACGACTACTCCATCGCTCGATTTGCGGGCGACGAGTTTGTAATCATGCTTTACGATGTAAAAAGTAAAGATGACCTCGACAGCATCCTAAAACGGATCGTGAATCTGTTTCCGACAGGTTACCGAAGCTACGATATGATTAACGAGTTAACGATGAGTGTAGGTGCTGCTATCTATAAGCAAGATGCAAAGGATTTGTCTGAATTGACTCGATGTGCAGATAAAGCAATGTACGCAGCTAAACATACTGGTAAAAACCAGTACGCCTTTTATGAGCACTGCAATACGGAAGAACAGTCAACATCTGATGCACCAGCGGTACCAGAAGCTTGCTAATGACTAAGCGAACACATGCATCACCCAAAGCCCCACAACGAGGAATACGATTAACCACACTACTTGCAACGTTCTGTTCGGCTTGTCTTGCTGACGAGTGGGGTGATCTTTAAACGCACGGCCCTTCATTTTGCCCATTAAGCTCTTTCCTAGAGCACGTCGATAAAATTCACGTCTCTTATGAGCGGCATTGGCAACTTCGGTAAAGCGCTGTCTTTGCTCATTGGTGAGATCTTTGTCCTCGTAACGAGGAGGGAGATCAGAATGCTTGCGTTGTACTGCCATCACTTCCTCCCTGGTCGATGGGTACATTTTTATTAAGTATATACCCAAATAACCAAAAAGATGCGTTATAAGTGAAGCACATAGACGAAAAAACCACCCGAAGGTGGTTTTATGACGAGCAACAAATGAACGCTAGAAGTACTCACATAAATACGCAGTCGCTTCTTTCACTTGAAGCTCAAATGAAGAATTACCTTCCACTTCAAAAAACTCACCACTTTGATAAGTCGTCCAATCGCTCTCGCCAACACGCTTGACCACAAGCGCACCTTTTACAACCGTCATACGCTCTGGTGCTTGAGTACCAAAAGTGTACTCACCAGGAAGCATCACACCAACGCTAACATCCTGATCTTTCTGGTTAAAGCCCAGTGATTTTACACTACCAGCAAAATAGCTATTTTCCTTAATATTCATTATTGGTTTCCTTATCAAAAGTCCGCTCTTTTTTACCTTGTTTCTTTCCGTTACTCAAGCTTTGAAAGCCATTAAACTCAACGTAATAACGCACATCCTTTGCTACTGAGCGAGAACCTCTTTTCACGAGGATTAATCAGGCGACCTAAACCGAGCAAGAAAAACTGCGAAGTAATGAATGTGAGCAAACAACAAAACCATCAATAAGATGTGTATCTGAATGTAAAAGTGGACATTAGATCATAGTTTCGTCGTCTCAATGGCGGGATTGTTTGTTTTTAAAAAGGAAGGTTTCCACCATGTTAAAAAAGTGGAGAAAATTAGATCTATGACGGACTCGACTCGCCGAAGGCGAAAAGCACGACAAGAACCAAAACTTTCATTTTTGGCTCGCCACCAATCCAAAATCTTCAAGAGTACATTTGTCTGCTTCGGGATGGGTCTGTTGACGTTTTTTGGCTATCAAATCCACCTATCCTATCAAGACCACATTGATCCGAAAAAGGTGTACGGCGAATGGATTGAGATTGGCGCGCCACCCTACCAAACAGAACGTCTCGTTTTCACTGAAGATGGGGTATACCGAAACCATCGACTTATTACGACGGAATTTGAATTCGATGGCAAGGTCATCACGTTGAATACCGGATTAGGAAAGACAGCGTATCAGATCTCGGGCTCTCATCTTTCACCTCAAATACGCCGTATTGAGCCTCTTATTCCAGATCAGCGATTCATTCGTAAAGGATTTGAGCATACCGTTCAGGGCTCAGAAACCGGTGCAGCCTCTAAACGTCGCGCCGCGTTGAGTGAACACTTCAGCCGTGACTAATACGTCTTCACGGCTATTTTTCGTTTCAATTCTCTTTCTATATCAATGAAACAAAACCTTAATAAACAACAAAATAAGGCCTTCATCGCATTTAACTAACTCGTTACTGAGTAAACAATAATTTTAGTTTCTGCTGAGATTTTATAAATTATTGACTCAGTCTGACACTTTCTGTGTAACAGAGTGCGAGTTTTAGTTAAGTTCTCTCAAGTGCCTCGAAAACCGTCTTAATTTTTTTTGACGAAAAAAAACTCTCTGAAATGCTGAGTGTGATGCTTTTGCACGTGGAGTAAATCCAATCATCTTATCTGGTGCAAGAGCAGCCTATGTTCTAGGTAGAACATGAATCCAAGGATTGAGAGAGAAGTTATGATTCGATTTAACCTATGTGCAGCTGGAGTTGCTTTAGCGCTATCAGG
>NZ_JAWOTA010000003.1:10910-253383 GCF_033338635.1 Vibrio sp. Vb1755
TACAGCACGCCTATCAAGGGTAACTACGCAATGCTAATGGCATTGAAACAACGTAACCCTGATCTAAAAATCATCCCATCGATCGGTGGTTGGACACTGTCTGACCCATTCTTCGATTTCGTGGACAAGAAAAACCGTGACACATTCGTCGCATCAGTTAAGAAGTTCCTGAAAACTTGGAAATTCTACGACGGTGTTGATATCGACTGGGAATTCCCTGGCGGCGGCGGTGCAGCAGCCGATAAGGGCGACCCTGTAAACGATGGCCCAGCATACATCGCACTGATGCGTGAACTGCGCGTAATGCTTGATGAATTAGAAGCTGAGACAGGCCGTACTTACGAGCTAACGTCCGCTATCGGTGTCGGTTACGACAAGATTGAAGACGTAGACTACGCAGATGCAGTTCAGTACATGGATTACATCTTCGCAATGACTTACGACTTCTACGGCGGTTGGAATAACGTTCCTGGTCACCAAACTGCGCTTTACTGTGGTTCATTCATGCGTCCTGGTCAGTGTGACGGTAGTGGCGTTGATGAGAACGGCGAACCGTACAAAGGTCCTGCTTACACAGCAGATAACGGCATCCAACTTCTTCTTGCTCAAGGCGTTCCTGCAAACAAGCTAGTACTTGGTACAGCAATGTACGGTCGTGGCTGGGAAGGCGTAACTCCAGATACGCTAACCGATCCAAACGACCCAATGACAGGTACTGCTACAGGTAAACTGAAGGGCAGCACAGCGCAAGGTGTTTGGGAAGATGGCGTAATTGACTACAAAGGCATTAAGTCATTCATGCTAGGTGCAAACAACACTGGTATTAACGGCTTCGAGTACGGCTACGATGCACAAGCTGAAGCACCATGGGTATGGAACCGTACTACGGGCGAGTTGATCACATTTGATGACCACCGTTCAGTGCTAGCAAAAGGTAGCTACGCGAAGTCTCTTGGTCTTGCTGGTCTATTCTCTTGGGAAATTGACGCGGATAACGGTGACATTCTAAACGCGATGCACGAAGGTATGGCTGGTGGTGTGGTTCCTCAACCAAACCGTAAACCAACCGCAGCCGCTGGCGCAGATCAATCGGTAACAGGTCCTGCAAATGTGGTTCTAGATGGCAGCCTGTCAAAAGACTCTGACGGCACCATCGCAAGCTACGCTTGGGAACAAGTATCTGGCACAGCAGTGGTACTAACAGGTGCAAACACAGCGAAAGCAAGCTTTGATGCAGCAGAAGTTACTGTTGAAGAGCAATTAACTTTCAAGCTGACGGTGACTGATAACGAGGGTGCAACGGCATCTGACCTCGTTGTAGTAACAGTGAAACCAGCAGGTGTTGTTGACCCAGTGAACAGCGCACCAGTAGCACAAGTTGTTGCTCCAGCAACAGCAAACGCTGGTGACGTTGTGGTTGTAGATGCATCTGCGTCTAGCGATGCAGACAACGATACCCTGACATTCAACTGGACTCTACCTCAAGGTCTGAATGCAACGGTTGAAGGCTCTAAAGTCACGTTCACTGCTGCGGAATACCCGCAAGACACAAGCTTAAGCTTCACTGTAAGTGTGAGCGACGGTAAAGCGTCTTCATCGGCAAGCGCGACAGTGGTTGTTGCACAGCACACAACCGATCCGAACCCTGGTACTTGTGACAACGCATGGGATGCGAGCGCAGTGTACACAGGTGGTAACCAAGTGACTCACGCAGGTAAAACGTGGGAAGCGAAATGGTGGACTCAGGGTGACGATCCTAGCCAATCTGGCGAATGGGGCGTTTGGAAAGAAGTTGGCGTAGCTAACTGTAACTAATTTCAGCCTTGCAGACGTTCTGCTAAATAAACAAAGGACAGCTTCGGCTGTCCTTTTTGGATTTAACCTCTTAACGAGGAGAGCAACACCAGAGACGAAAAAGTCTGAGGTGTTACTTTCAAACCGAATTAGCGCAAAACGGAGCGAATCAATCAGTAAAAGTAAGGGTTACCAAGCACTATCGAGCAAACGGTCAAAACTACTGAAGACTTGCTCACACTTCATCACTCGACCATGCCCCTGACCTTGTGTTGTCACTAACTCAACGTTTTTAATCTCTTCAGCCGCTTTTGCCGAGACACTGTATTTGGTGAACTTGTCTTGCTCATCATGAATAATAATGGTGTGAGACGGACGCTCAGACAAACGCTTCATCGGATCAATGGACTGTAACGGATAACCAAATTGGTCTTCAACTTCTGAAACCACAGCATTAAAAAGCTTCATCGAGTAACCGGAACGTGCAATGCTACCGAATAAGTTCTCTACGTAATTTAATACCGGAGCAATAAGCAGCAAAGGCTTGTTTTCTAACTTACTGTGCCTACACTCAAGAGCAGAAGCGGTGCCCATGCTGTGCCCAACTAGGCCAACAATATCCTCGACCGTATCCAACACATCTTCTAATCCTCTGACAAACCCCGGAATGTGCCCATACTGCCCCTCACTCTCACCATGTGCCGGATGATCGTACGCCAAAGCAGTAAACCCTTTCGACGCAATATGTTCCATCAGTGGATAAAACTGACTTGCCGTTCCAGACCAACCATGAGTTAGCACCCAAATAGGTCCAGATCCCAAAGTATAGGTTTTGATGATGCCTGCATGCCCTTTAATTTCACCTTTGATAAGCCCTTGAGGTTCAATATTTTTAGGTTGCGTACGAGCAGGTGTCAGAAGAAGCTTGCGCGCGGTCTTCTTTGCATGTGACGGGGCCAGTGTATGGTGTAACCGAGTACTAATGTTCACCAAACTGCGCTTAATACTGAAACGTTGCGATGTATTAAAGTAAATTTTTTCACTCATAATCATGTCCTTAACTATCAGCTTTGCACAAAATAGAACGGTCGTGCTTTTTACGCTGATAAGAAAGAGCGAACTCAGCCGCTCTTTGTGATTTTATGTCTACGAATCTGGGAAGCGAATAACCGATATTAGCCTTTCCAGCGAGAAAATAAGTTGTCGATCCCTTGCCAAAACAGACGCAAGCTTTCTTGCTCACCTTTAATTGAGTAAAAAACATGCGCACTCAAATAGAGACCGTACAAATCAAACGTTGCTTGGCGTGTATCTAAGTCTGCTGCAAATTCTTGCTTCTCTTTGCCTTTCGCTATTTGGATCTCCAAATAACTCAGCCAAGTGTCTATGGATTTACGCAGTCCGGCCTGAAGCGGGCAATCTTTATCTGCCGTATCATTCCAAGCGTCAAGAAACATACAACTTCCTTGGAATGCGTGATTCCAAGTCATCCAAGAGTCGAGCAACCCTCGAATTTTACGCTCGATATTGCCATCCCCGAGTTCTCGAGCAGGCTCAATAACCCGATCAGCGAACACTTTATTGGCGTGATCAAGCACCGATAGCTGTAAATTCAACTTCGAATTAAAGTGGGCAAACAGACCACTTTTCGACATACCGCATTGCTTGGCTAACTCTCCAATCGTAAGACTTTCTAATCCGTCTTCGCTGGCGATCTCAAAAGCCCGCTGCAGAATAAACTCTTTTGTCACTTTTCCTTTTTGCATAGTCTTATTTTTAGCACGATCGTTCTTTTTTGCAATCTCGAGTTAACTGGTCTAACCATTATTCAGTGCTATTTTCGACTCACGAATCAGGTATTGATTGCGTTAATAGGTTAATAATTAAGAAGTTTGAAGTAAGTCTTAATTTTCAAAACAGCTTCAATGTAAGCGCAAGTCTGTTGACTTTTTCACGTATTACTTCAGTAACAACCTGCTATTTTCACCTAAGTTTTTTATTTAGGTAAACAATGTAATGGCAAAGAAACAAAAAATAGCCAGCTTAGAGTTTGCACGTATCATTGCGATGCTTGCGATTGTGGGTTTGCATTGCCAGATGGCACTGACGTACTGGCAGTGGAATGGGATACCATGGGTTGGCTATATGCTCAACCAACTGGCTCGTTTTGCTGTTCCGCTGTTCTTTCTCATCTCGGGTTATCTAATCCAGCCGAAGTTGAGTCATTCACCTATCGATACTCTTAAGAACTACGCCAAACCGTTAATGAAGGTTTGGCTCATTTGGAGCATGATCAGTTTACTGATGCCATTCCAATGGCAGACGGTCGCTGAGGCTGGGTATCTCGCCGAAAGGCAAGGTTATTGGGGGTACTTAATGTCAACCCCGATCAATTCACTCATCGAAGGCGGACTCGTTCATCTGTGGTTTATTCCGGCTCTGGTCATTGCCGTAGCGTTAATTGCCTTTCTCGTGCATATCAATATGGCGCAACTGATACTGCCAACCGCAGTATTGCTATACATATACGGGGCCTTTGCTGGCAGTTACGCGACCATTACCGACCTGCCAGCGCCTTTCTTTACTCGTAACGGGCCTTTTTTCAGCACGTTGCTAGTTGCTCTAGGCTATTTCGCACGAGAAGTGCAGTGGCGGTGGTCGCGAAACAATACGGTTCGATGCATTATTCTTGGCATGGCACTGCATTTTGGTGAAGCTTACTGGCTGATGCAACATGACATCGCTTTCAACTCGCACGACTTCCTATTCGGTACCGTTATCTGGGCTGTAGGTGTCTTTATGTGGCTTTTGGCTCACCCTCATTTTGGCGACATGCCTTGGATCTTCAAACTATCTCCTAGCGTGTTAGGGATATATGTTAGCCATCTGCTTATCATAATTGTCATGATGAATGTCGCTGGATTTATCGGGCTGCAACACCTCGCGAAAGATGTGTTTATTTATCCTGCAACGATTGTTGCAACCATACTGCTTGTGAAAGCAATCGACGCTTCACCGTTGAAAAAATGGCTCCTACGCTAAATGCATTCAGCTCTAGATATAGCTATCTTTAACTCAAAAGGATTAGAGCTAGCCAGTTAAAAATGAGATTTCTCTCTCACTGACCAATTTTTGACTTTCTAATCCTTCAGAATTTGCTTTCACTCACAAAAAACATTGTTCATTTCCTTTAAATTGGCTCGACTATTACAACATTGCTCATTAAACGGAGGCTGTATGTGGGCAGGTCAAGGACTCGTTCCTTTTTTAGAGATTAGTCACTGGTTAACTTACGGTTTATATGCCGCTGCGGTTTTATTCGGCGCAGCAAGCATTGCGTCACTCAGAAAATAGTGGCGCACACTATCATTTCCTAACTCCTACTGTTAATTCGAGCTCTCTCACAACTAACTCATTCATTTGTGGCTAATATTTCTCCAACCAGACAAAGGAGAAATGTATATGCCAATCTATCCAATTGTGGCTTTCTGCTGTTTGTTGTTCTCTAGCGCCACCTTTGCTGCATCAACCAATGAACTGAACCTTGTTAATTCTGGTGTCGGTTACGCGGCTCTGATTATCTTTTCGATCGCTTACATACTGGTTATGTTGGAAGAGTATCTGAAAATGAGAAAATCCAAGCCAGTGCTGCTCGCTGCAGGATTAATTTGGATTCTGATTGGCTACACCTTTGCTCAACACAACCAGCCTGAAATCGCCAAATCCGCACTAGAACACAACTTGTTGGAATATGCCGAGTTGCTGCTGTTTTTGCTCGTGGCGATGACCTACATCAACGCAATGGAAGAACGCAAACTCTTCGACGCCTTACAAGCGTGGATGGTCGGTAAAGGTTTTGGATTCAAAAAGTTGTTCTGGCTGACGGGGTTTCTCGCTTTTGTCATTTCACCGATTGCCGATAACTTAACTACGGCCCTATTGATGTGCGCTGTAGTGATGAAAGTCTCTGGTGATAATCCTAAGTTCGTCAATCTTGCTTGTATCAACATTGTTATCGCAGCCAACGCTGGCGGTGCATTCAGCCCATTTGGGGATATTACAACCCTGATGGTGTGGCAAGCCGGTCATGTCAGCTTTGCTGAGTTCATTCCGTTGTTTGTACCGTCATTAGTGAACTACTTGGTTCCCGCATTTTTGATGTCACTTTTTGTTCCAAACACAAAACCGAATACGATTCACCAACACGTTGAGCTAAAACGCGGGGCAAGGCGTATTGTCGCGTTGTTCATTTTGACGATTGCCACCGCAGTCTCTTTCCATGCTGTGCTGCACTTCCCACCCGTTATGGGCATGATGATGGGCTTGGCGTACTTACAGTTTTTCGGATATTTTTTGCGCCAAACTCTCAAACACTCACTCGCAAAAAAAGCAGCTATGGCAATTGCCAATGGCGATGATCAGGCATTGAAGCGCTTAGGCTCAGTGGTTCCGTTTGATGTGTTTCATCGTGTGTCTCGAGCCGAATGGGACACCTTGTTGTTCTTCTACGGTGTTGTAATGTGTGTTGGCGGTTTAAGTTTACTTGGCTACCTCGAACTGGTTTCAAACGTCATGTACACGCAATGGAACCCAGTCTGGGCAAACGTAATGGTTGGTGTCCTATCTGCTATCGTCGATAACATTCCGGTTATGTTTGCTGTACTGACCATGGAACCAAGCATGTCGATGGGCAACTGGCTACTGGTCACATTAACCGCAGGTGTCGGGGGCAGTTTGCTTTCCATTGGCTCCGCGGCAGGCGTCGCTTTAATGGGAGCCGCGCGTGGACAATACACCTTCTTTGGCCACCTAAAGTGGGCTCCCGTCATCGCCTTGGGTTATGCCGCCAGTATTGCGGTACACTTGTGGATGAATAGCGGTTTATTTACTTAAAAACACCTAGAATTAGTCACTTAACTTGCAATGTAACCTAACGGTCGGATGGATGGTTAACGCCATCCATCACTTCAATCGCTCCCAACTCATATGGGTTGACGCCCTCTAAGCAGCCGACATTATAGCCATACTCACTCGGGTCAGAACGACGCTGATGGTGCGTATAAATACCGCACTCGCCACAGAAAAAGTGCTTCGCAGTGTGTGTATTAAATTGATACTGCTTCAAGACTTCTTCGCCTTGCACAATACGAATACCGTTCAAAGGTACAGACGCGACAATCGCGCCACGACGTCGACACATAGAACAGTCACACCGTCTCGGCTTCTCAATACCATTGGGTAACGCCAGTTCCAGCTCAACTTTTCCACAGTGACAACTCAGTCGATGTAATGTGCTGATTTGGGTGTTGCCAACTTTCTTAATCATAACTTTTCCTTGTTGTTTTTCTATCTGTGTACATTATGTTAAACAGGTTAATATCATCATAATCTCGTCCAAAAACTCGACATCCATCACTTTTCGCGACATTTTATTGGCCGATTTGTTAGTTGCTATTTTGGCGATTGTCTATCGCGTCCGTGAGACGTGTTATCTCCGGCGCGGTTTTTAAACCAAGGAAGTTAATTTATGGACAAAGATCATAGCCTAAGAGAGAACCTCTTGGCTCTGACGCTCGGCAGTGCGTTGGTGTCACTTGGGGTGATATTTTTTAGCAAAGTAGGATTGCTCACTGGCGGTACGGCTGGTTTGGCGATCTTCCTAACCAAAGTGAGTGACTTCAGTTTTGGTCAGATATTTTTCGCTCTTAACCTCCCTTTTTATATTTTATCTGTGATGCGCATGGGTTGGCGCTTCACTATCAATACCTTTATTGCGGTTTCGATTGTCTCTTTTGCGGTCGATCATCTGCATCATGTGATTGAGATTTCACGAATCGAACCTTTCTATGCGGCACTTTTGGGTGGTGGGCTGATTGGAATCGGTATGTTGGTAATTTTCCGTCACAAAATGAGTTTGGGTGGCTTTAACATTCTAGCGTTGTACCTTCAGGAACGTTTTGGAGTTCGAGCGGGTAAAGTTCAAATGGCGTTAGATTGTGCCATCGTGGTGATGTCACTGTTGATTGTAGATGTGCACCTTATCGCTCTATCTGTTCTAGGTGCCATCGCTACGAACTTGATTTTGGCGATGAACCATAAACCAGGACGATACCAAGCAAAAGCGCAAGCAGCATAATCATCGCTGCATAGTCAACAACCCTAAAGCCCCCAGCCAGTCGCTCGGGGCTTTTTTCATTCAACGCTAAGATCACGTCAACGAGCTCGTTTTGCAGTGCTGCTGCATCTCTTCATCCAATTTAGCTTTATATTTCTGGCTAAGATGGAAGTGTACTTGCATCAGCAAGTCATGTGCGTGGAACAGCTCAAGCGCGTCGCTACCATGTTGCTGACAAATATCTTCACAGCGCTCAGCATGCACTTTGGCTTCTTGCGGTTTATCCGCTTTAAGCAAGCTCATCGCTAAGCGATACTCTGCGCGCTCTTCTTGCATCCAACCCCCAGCCACTTTCCAATAGTCTAGCGCGAGTGTTGCTGCTTCTAACATCTTCGATTTTTCCATGGACGTGCGCTCAGCCAGCGCTTCGTACTGACATGCTAAGTTGTTTGCAGTGATCGCTATAGCGCGCGCTAATGGCCCTTCTGCATCGTTCGGCGTCATTCCTAACGCTGCTTTCACCAACCATTGACTCGCCAGTTCAAGCTGAGCAAGTGCAGAAAGTTCATTCGAAATCAAAGCGTAAACTCGGCGTTGTTCTTGCTCTTCCAATAATTCCATATTGTCAGTGCCATCTACGAAATAGCGCGCAACGGCAATACTGCGTTGAAATGCCAAACTCTCAGCAACCTTGCGTTCATCAAAGTGCTCTAAACAAGTAAGAAACTGTTCTGGGCACTGGAGATGCCCAATAGCGGTATGCAGCATCAATGCGAATATTCGCTCGATTTGGGTAACGTCTTCCACCTCGCTCAGAGCCGTTTCTAGCTGAGCATAAACTTGTTCGGGATTTTCCTCGTGATGCTGCCAACACTCACTCATGAAGGCATCAAAATCCGTTTTGAAAGGCATGTCCTTATTGTCCTTTTTCTATTCGTATAACGAATATGAAACTCTACACTATCGTTACCCCTGTGTAGCACGCTTAATCCCAATATGAGAATCGCCTCACTTAAAGCGGTGTACCTTGCTCCAGCGCGAGCAAACGTTGCTTGCGCTCCACTCCACCTGCATACCCAGTCAGTTTTCCGCTTTTGCCAATAACGCGATGACAAGGTACCACGATAGAAATCGGATTCTTCCCGTTTGCTAACCCAACAGCACGCACAGCTTTAGGGTTACCTATCGCATTCGCGAGATCTTGATAGCTCCACGTTTCCCCATATGGAATGGTCGTTAGTGCCTGCCAAACTTGATTTTGAAAATCAGTGCCTGTCGCTGCAAGGGGCAAGTCGAATTCGTTGCGCAGACCAGCAAAGTATTCATCCAGTTGGGTGACAGCTTGGCGCAAGACCGGATACTGCTCGTCTCGCACCCCCAGCTCACTCGGCTTAGTGGTGCATGTTTCAAACCAAATGCCAAGTAAGCCCTCAGCGTTCGATTGGATAGTCACCGTTCCTAGTGGACTCGGCATTTCGGTATAAAATGTTTTCATGATTGATTCCATAAGTGAAACGTCGCGTAGCTTCCCCAAGGGGCCGCAGTGTGCGTATTCAGTGATGGGTAACGCTGCATCGCCTTTTTCACCACTAAGTCTTTATCTAGAAAGCAATCGGGTTGAGATTGCCCTCGCAGTTGAGCATAACTGACAGTCCAAGGTCCAATGCCTTTCAAAGCTAGCCACTGTTGGGGGTCAGCTTCTGAGTTGTCCTGCATAAACTGGGCGAAGCGCACTAGCGTCTCTTTACGGCTTTGCGGCATGCGCAAAAAGCTCACGTCGGCGTTCGCAATATCACTGGGAGTCGGGAAAAAACGTTTTTCTGACTCTCCACTAAGTGTGGCCACCAATAAGTTAAGTTGACCAATCGCAGCTTTAACCGACACTTGCTGGCCTAAAATCGCTCTAACCCCTGCTTCCCATGCACTCCATACACCAGGAATACGAATACCTTTACTCGACACGAGCCCAGGCGCAACATACTCCAAATGCTGCTCAACAGTACAAATATCAGCGTCAAGATCGAACATACGACGAATGTCAGACACCAAGTTTTGCAGCTTCGTTACGTCTTCAATTTCAAACGCCAGTTCTAAGTATCCTTCACCTTTTGTCGCTTTAAACCAGGCTTTGCTGTTATCCAAAAAAACGTTGCGCTGATAACTCTCATCCCTCACCTGCTCGACCCCCTCAACCGCTCGTAAACGATAGAAGTCCAACATGTGCGACCAATTCAACTCACCTCGATAAGGTAAGGCAATTCGATTGCAACCCGCACCATCAAACTCTTTACGGCGTACTTGAGAAGGCGTTAGTTTGAGAAACTTTTGAAAAGCATCGTTAAAGCGGCGCGTACTGTTAAAACCTGACGCAAACCCCACGTCGGTGACCGACATAGAGCTGGAGTGAAGCAACTGTTTGGCGAACATTAGTTGCTGATATTGCGCATACTGCTTGGGTGACATACCTAGATACTGCTCAAACAACATACGTAAGTAACGGTCAGAAATCCCAACACGCTCAGCCAACTCAGACACCGAATGGTGATGCAACTCCCCTCTATCAATTAACGAAATCGCTCGTTGAAAGGTCGTCTCGACACCTTTCCATGCCCAAGATCCAGGCGCGCTGTCAGGTCGACAGCGTAAACACGGACGGTACCCTGCTTGAAGGGCTTGCGTCTTATCAGCGAAATACTCAACATTTTCTTCTTTAGGCAAATTTGCCGGGCAAATCGGACGACAAAAGATTCCCGTTGTTTTTACCGCCACATAAAATCGCCCATCAAAACGACTGTCTCGCGCGACTCGCGCCTTGTGACACTGCTCGAAGGTCAGTGAGGTATAGGGGTGAATAAACATAGTGCTTTCCTTGCTCATGCCTTTTGTCATTTATTGTTCATAGGCATCGTTCAATATAGTGTTATTGTAGCTTGCTTAAGCGCCCACAATTAGCCACTTTCGGAACTCAATATTGAGATTTATTGGCATTAGCGCTTTTGTACACTAAAGTTAGATCCAGAACATCACAACAACGTCGGCTAAAGGGAATTGGCATGGACTTACATACTTGCGTAATTGTATTAAGAAACCAAAAGGTTATTACCAGTAAATCCGTAGATCATTCTATTGGAATTATCGAAAGAGACTCAGATAACGAGATCTCAGAAATTCAGATTAATGCGACGGATGGACGTAATATTCGAACTTATCACTACAACAATGTAGAGGAGTCATTAGAGAGCTTAATGAACCTCTGACGGTTTTCTTTAACACACCTTTCTCCCTTGTTAAAAGCGAAAGCAATAGAGCACAGTACATGTGCTCTTTTTTTTGTTTAACAGCAAAAATGTTTATCGAAAATAATGACAGACCTTGATTTAAAACAGACAATAATCGGCAAATAAACACCCGAATATAAAAATCAAGACATTGATTTAAATAAAAACCAATCATTCAATTTTTTAGAACGAGTTTATCAAAATCCTCCCGTTATTTTTATGCTCGCCTCTACCTAAACTGTTCTCAACAGCACGGGAGCACACGCTTCCCACTCATTGAAAAGAGTCAGAGGACAGAATCATGAAAGCACTATTACAGAAAATTACCACATCAAACGCAGGTTACAGCGCACTATCACTTCGCGTTCCAATCGGCATTATCTTTATGGCGCACGGCGCACAAAAACTATTTGGCTGGTTTGGTGGCTACGGCCTAGAAGGCACAGGTCAGTGGATGGCATCTATCGGTTTAGGTCCTGGCGTACTCATGGCGTTACTTGCGGGCAGCGCAGAGTTCTTTGGCGGCTTGTTCATTTTACTTGGTCTGCTAACTCGACCAGCAGCGGTTGCTTTGGCGTTCACGATGGTGGTAGCGATATTCTCTGTCCACTTTGAAAATGGCCTATTCATGGCAAACAACGGTTACGAGTTTGGCTTAGCATTACTGGCAGCAAGCGTTTCTCTGGCGTTCTCTGGCGCAGGTAAAGCAGCGTTAGATAACTTTTTAAACAAAAAGCTCTCTTAAGGAGGCCTTATGATTACGGTAAGACATGCAGCAGACCGAGGTCGAGCAAACTTTGGCTGGCTTGATAGCAAACATACGTTTTCTTTTGGTAGCTACTACGATCCTCAACAAATGGGCTTTTCCGAGCTGAGAGTCATTAATGACGATGTAGTCAAGCCTGGCGCGGGTTTTGATACACATGGCCACCGTGATATGGAGATCATCAGCTATGTGTTGGAAGGTGTTATCGCACACAAAGACAGTGAAGGTAACGTCAAAACACTACCTGCAGGTGAATTCCAACTCATGTCGGCAGGGAAAGGGATTTACCACAGTGAGTACAATGCATCGAACCAAGATACGCTGCGGTTTCTACAGATTTGGATTCAACCGAACACATTTGGAACCAAACCAGGTTATCAGCAAAAAGATTTTGGTCGCAATCCTGGGTTAACGACTATCGCAACTCCAACTGGAGAAAACGGCACGCTACTTATTAAGCAAGATGCGACTTTGCATCAGTTAATTCTTGAGCCAAGTAGCGAACTAAACTTTGAGATTGAGTCGGGCCGAAATCTATTCATCCATCAAGTGACTGGGAGCCTTAGTGTCGACAATACCACTTTGACGGCTGACGACGGCGCGAAGATTGAACACCAGAGTAAGGTTGTTTTGCGCAATACATCAAACGAAAGCACAACAGCCCTGTTGTTTGACTTACCATAACTATCGATTCATCGAGATAAAAACAAAGCCGCCTTGATTTCTCAAGGCGGCTTTTTCGTTTTTCTGACTTTTCATTCAACGCTATTCGTCGGAAGTGCCAGAACCAATTTGCTGAAAACTGTAAGCGGTCAGTGGATCGATCTCTTTGACAATTTCTTCCACTTGCTTAATCGCGTCTACAGACGAGCTAGCTTTACGATAGCTCAAATAGATAGGGCGACACCAATCTTCTACTCCAGGCACCTTGTGAAGCTGCCCATTAGCGATAAATGGCTCCACGAGAGAGATTGGTAAGTACGCGGCTCCACCCTTCTCTAAAATAAAGTCCAATGCGATACGCGCTGTTGAAGTGCGTAAATATGGAGCCGGAATCTTAGGGTGACGTTCAGAATGCTCTGAGGAGAAACGCGTCCCCCAGTCAACGTACACATATTTGTTTTCGAAAACGGTGTCTAAAGAATCTTTCTCAGTTGATACCAGAACGAGAACAACATCCGCCACTTTTTTACAGTTAAGCTCATCAGCTTTGATCTGATCGAACGCAAATGCCATATCTAACGTGCGCTCTAGCAAGCTACGACTGAGCATCTCACGTCCCATCACTTCTGCCATGAAGCCATAACCACCAAACGAATCTGTGACGACACTTAAACAATTCTGTAAATAAGCGTCCCAAATGTTTGGCGTGCCACCTAACGTTAGTTGCAGCGCTTTGCCATCTTCAAGCGATAATTCTAGCTTCGCTTGTTGCAATGTAGTGACCATTACCTCGGCATAGCTGATTAAGCGCTCACCTGCAGAGGTCAACTTTATGTTATTTCGATCACGAATAAACAATTGCGTATCGAAGTAACTTTCCAATTGTTTGATACGTGCGCTCACAGCGGCTTGGGTAATATAAAGGTTCTCAGCAGCACGTCCGAAGTGACGAACTCTTGCCAGCTCTAAAAATGTTCGAAAGACTTTTACATCCATAAACCATCTCCTGGTTAATATAAAACCAGATTAACAACTAATTAAAATCATGACGACAAAAAAGTTTTGTTTTTCTTTTGTTAGATTTAAGCCTAATTTTCGCCGTAAGTTCACTACATTCATCAATAACGGTTACAGAGGCTGTTGACATGTCTGACACTGAATTCCGTCATGGCAAAAAACGTTTTTACGATAACGTAAAATTCCCACGCGGCTTTGCAAAGTCTGGCGATTTTACTCTTTCAGAAGAGGAAATCCTAACAATTTATGGGGATACAATGCTTGGCTTAGAGTCAGGCGAATTAACACCTGAAAACAGCGAAGAGAAACACTTCATCAAGGTGTTAGAAAACCCGGGCAAAGCAAAAACAAAACTTGAGCGTACGTGGCTAAAGTACACCCAACTTGCTCGTGGTCGCAAGCGCTTCCATACGCTAAATGGTCGTAACAAGCCTGACGCCACAGAAGAATACATTGAAGAGAGTTTGGTTGAAGACGATTAATAACCAATAACCTAGTTCTCGCCTTTTTCTAGCAGTAGGCGAAAGCTCGTTTGACTTTACTGAGCGAGCAAGACAAGCTCATTTCTTCTCCTAAAGCCCAAGGGGGCATTCTCCCAAGGGCTTTTTTAATATTTGGGTGATAACCGTTTACTTGGCGAGCGTCGCAATCTTTTTCAGAAAGCTCTCTTTCAAATGCTCTTGGTCATATTCCAAGTGATAGGTGTTGTGGAAGCCAATTTTTAGCTCAACACCATTCCCTCTCAAGAAAACGTTGTACCCATCGTAGTCAGAAAACGCTTCTACACCTTCATACATTTTACCAAATTCGGTTGGCGTACCGTTGTTCATCACACATTCGTAAGCCTGTAGTACTTTGCTCGGATCTAACTCATTTTTCATACCGAATTCCTCACTGGTTTACACATTTCAATTATGGTTAAAGAATGAGCGCCATGCCATATCTAACCCATAATATTTGAAGTTCGTGTGCGATTTCGCACTCTGTAGGTTATTAAAAAACAAGGTTAAGTGCGAAGTCAGAACTTAATTTAGATCATAAATTTTATCTATTGATTCGTCAGTTTCATAATGCAATTTCTTTGTAAAAAATCGTCTTATAAAAGCATTTAGATATAAAAATCGTCGACAAAACCAACATTGGTTAAAGAAAAAGCAAAATTTTGACCTAAAACAATAGCAGTTCGCCATTACTTATTTTATAATGCGAATTAATGTTTCAGTACATCGTCAATTCCAATAACTAGGGGCACAAAATGAGACTTATCCCGTTAACTCGAGCAGCACAAGTAGGTAAGTGGGCAGCTGCGCATATCGCTAAGCGTATCAACGACTTTAAACCTACTGCTGAGCGTCCATTCGTTCTGGGTCTACCAACTGGTGGCACTCCTCTAGCAACCTACAAAGCCCTAATCGAGCTTTACCAAGCCGGCGAAGTCAGCTTCAAAAACGTCGTGACTTTTAACATGGATGAGTACATTGGCATCCCTGCGGATCACCCAGAATCTTACCGCTCGTTCATGTACAACAACTTCTTTAATCACATTGATATTCAAGAAGAAAATATCAACCTACTGAACGGTAACACAGACGATCACGACGCAGAATGTAAGCGTTACGAAGACAAAATTAAGTCTTACGGCAAGATCAACCTGTTCATGGGCGGCGTGGGTAACGACGGTCACATCGCGTTCAACGAGCCAGCGTCATCTCTTTCTTCTCGTACTCGCATCAAGACCCTCACTGAAGACACTCGCATTGCGAACTCTCGCTTCTTTGACGGCGATATCAACCAAGTGCCTAAATACGCGCTGACTATCGGTGTTGGTACGCTTCTAGACTCAGAAGAAGTGATGATCTTGGTCACTGGCCATAACAAAGCTCAGGCACTTGAAGCAGCCGTGGAAGGTTGTGTAAACCACCTATGGACAGTTTCTGCTCTTCAACTTCACCCTAAAGCGGTGATCGTATGCGACGAACCAGCTCAACAAGAACTGAAAGTGAAGACAGTGAAGTACTTCTCTGAGCTAGAAGCAGAAAACATCAAAGGCTTTTAACCCATAGGATGGCAGCCTAGAAACACACTAAAAATACAAAACCCGTGTTGAACACGGGTTTTTTCTTATCTGAACAGCGGGCTTAAGTCGTCAATAAGCTTTAATACCAAACTGACGAAGACGCTTAGGAAGCACTTCATCCAACTTGTCTAGTTCACTCGGTTCGACTTCGATAAGATTGAAATGATGCTGCTCATAAACAGTACGAATGGTCTCACGGTCGGCCTGAGCCATCTCCCCATCGTCACTTCCCCAAAATTGCAAATAGACTTTGCCACCTGGCAAGTAAAAATCGCTAGTGACATCTTGGTCAATCGGCAACTGACGCTCATAAGCGTGCACAACACCAGCCAAGTACAGCCAGTTGTCGATGAGCAACTCCCCCTTAGAGCGCACGTAATGCCCATCTAATGTTCGGTGCTTGGCTTCAAATTTTTGGCGAAAGCTTGAGTACGATTTATCCGTAGAATGTGACTCCGCGTCTTGCCCTAAAAACTCAATGACAGACTGCTTAAGACGCTTGTTACGCAGCACCACATCGTGCCATACGACAAAGGTATTTTGTGTTTCTTTATCGGTTCTTTGCTGCCCACCAGCGCGCACACCAGCTTCTGTGACACTCCATCCCTCTTCGGATTTGGTCAACCAACCCAGTTCACTCAAAAGCTGATTCATGCGCTTCGCATTCAATTTCAGCTTTTCACCCAGTTGTGTCGCGCTCAATGTTTTCCCTGAGCTGGGAGTCAGCTCAATATGTAAGTTGGTCGGCCAGACGATGAACTGGCCAAATTTAGGGTGATCCACATACTCACCGCCAAACTTTGCCCCTTCTTCGGTCAAAATCCACTTTTCATCTTGGCGAACGATGTAGCCTGCACGTTTGAGATCGGCAAACAGCAGCTTAGCTTCTACCTTGCGCATTTTCGCTAATGCCGACGTCGATATTTTTTCAGACATGTGGGTACCTCATGCTGCTGCAAAATTGAACACTATGTCGTCATAGTAACGCATTGATTTCACAGCTTGAAGTCAGGCAAACAAGATTTCGTGTTACAAATAGCAAAGCCAGCGTATAGGTGCTGGCTTTGTTATTTCGGTAAAAAAGCGAATGTTATCGAATAAAAGCGATGCATCCTTGCAAAATCACTAAATTCACAATGTCGATGAAGAATGCACCGACAATTGGAACCACCATAAATGCTTGTGGTGATGGACCATATCGACTCACGATGGAGCCCATATTCATGACCGCAGTCGGTGTAGCACCTAACCCAAAACCGCAGTGTCCGCTAGCGATCACCGCCGCATCGTAGTTGCCTCCCATCATGCGGAATGTTACGTAGTAAGTGAACATCGCCAACACTGCCGACTGAATAGCAAGAATAATAAGGAATGGGATCGCAAGATCGAAAATATTCCACAATTTCAAACTCATCAAGGCCATGGCAAGAAATAGAGATAGTGCAACCGTGCCAAGAATATCAACGGTTTCTAAATCAACCTTGCGCGCCTTCGTCACTTCCATGATGTTAGTGATAACAACACCAATAAACAGCGCATACACAAAATCGGGAATCATTAACCACTTGATGTCAAAACTGCTTACCCAACTCTCCAGATACTTCGCGCCTGTCACGCAAAGTAGAATGATGGACAAGCTTTCAACGACTCTTTTCGCTGTGACGCGATCTTCCTCATGTTCGTTGTACGTCACCAGTTCAGGGAAACTCTGATGACTTTGATTGGTGCGTCCGTATTCCGATTCCAAGTTGTGTTTGTTTAGTAGCTTTTGTGCAACAGGGCTGCCAATAATCCCGCCCATCACCAAGCCAAATGTAGCAGAAGCCATTGCCACCTCTAGAACATTATGCAAACCATACATTTCTTGAAAAGTTTGCGACCACGCAGCTCCAGTTCCATGTCCGCCAGAAAGCGTAATGGATCCGGCGATCAACCCCATGAGTGGATCTAACCCCAGCGCTGTTGCTAAGGACACGCCGACCGCATTTTGGATAAGAATGTAGACCGATGCCACAACTAGGAAGATGAAAACCTTCGCACCGCCTTTAATCAGTTGGGTGTAATTTGCCGCTAAGCCAACGGTTGCAAAAAACATCAGCATAAAGACGTTTTGCAGTGGTAAATCAAAGGAAACATCCACACCGTTTAAGTGCATCATCGTGATGACGCAAGCGACCACTAGACCACCAACAATTGGCTCTGGAATATTAAATTTTTTTAAGGTTGGTAACTTGGTATTGATGAACTGCCCTAAAAACAACACGCAAATTGCGACGAGGAACGACTCCTGTGGGCCGATAGATATTACCTGATTCATGAGACCTCTTTACTCTACTCTTTCTCATTCATTGAGCACGCGCTCAACGTGAGATAGGTGCCTAAGCCAGTCAGATTGCCTCTCGAAACTTTTGTTTTCTAGGCCTCTTTGACCATTGATTCTCATCAAGTAAGAAATAGGCAGACCTAAAATTATGCTAATTATCATTCAGTGAGAATATTTATTTAGAACAGGCGATAAGTGTATTGATGGGAAGAGAAAAACAACACTTCTCAACTTATGAGAAGCAATTAATTTCCATATAAAACAAAACCTCAAAACAACGACCACTTAGGTGGATATTTAGTGCGAATGAGACAGGCGGATACACTAGGTTTTAAATTATTACTTTCTCTCTAATGCACTAGGTGTTATACATATATATAACACCATCTCAACCAAGAGATTAACTCATGACTAATTGGCATGATCGCCAACCGATATTTCGACAGTTGGCAGACCAGATCACGCAGCAAATACTGCAAGGTGTCTGGCAAGAAGGCGATGCTCTGCCCTCCGTCCGTAGCATCTCTGCAGATATGAAAATTAACCACCTCACCGTTATGAAAGGCTATCAATTGCTTGTTGATGACGGGCTAGTGGAGAAAAAACGCGGTCAAGGTATGTTTGTCGCTTCAGGAGCAAAGCTCAAATTACTCGCAGACGAGAAGGCACGTTTTCTTCAGCAACAAATTCCGCAGATAGCCGACACAATACAGCGTCTGGATATGTCACTCGACGAATTCATTCAACAACTAAAACCACACTTGAAAGGTGACCAATGAGCGCATTAGTCAGTGTAAACAACGTCTCCAAGCAATATCAGCAACAAGGAGAAGCACTGCATGAAGTGAGTTTCGACCTACATGCAGGACAAGTACTTGGCTTACTCGGCCATAATGGCGCAGGTAAATCAACGCTTATTAATGCCCTACTCGGTGCACATGAATATCAGGGCACTATTCGTATCAACGGATTTGAACCCATTATGCAACGCGACAAGATAATGCAGAGCTTATCCTACATCTCGGATGTCAACGTTCTGCCAGATTGGATGACCGTTGCTCAACTGCTTCACTATACCGAGGGCGTGCATCCAGGGTTCAATCGCGCCCAAGCAGATACGCTACTTCGTCAAACGGACATCAAACCTCGTGCGCGTATCAAATCTTTATCCAAAGGGATGAAGGTGCAATTACACCTCGCGATTGTGATCGCGACCAACACCCAAATCCTCATATTGGATGAACCGACACTCGGGTTAGATCTCGTGTATCGCGAGACGTTTTATCGTCACTTATTGGAATGGTTTCACGACGGCGAGCGCGTGTTGATCATCGCCAGTCATGAAGTATCAGAGATTGAGCACTTGCTGACAGATGTTCTGATTCTTAAGCATGGTCGCCCCGTTCTGCAAACCTCGATGGACAGTATCAGTGAAGACTATTTCATTCTTGAAGCCAACGACGAGCACCGCACACAAATTGAAGCGATGAACCCACTCTCGTCACAAAAAGGCCTCGGTTCAACGAAATGGTTACTCAAAGCCCAGTATGCCCAACAAGCAGAAACAATGGGTTCCATCCATGGGGTGAAGTTAGCGGATCTATTTTTAGCATTGCAGAAGGAGGCAGCGTAATGCGTTCAGTTGTCGCGATGTTGCAAAAAGAGTGGTTAGAAAACCCTCTTGTTTTACGTATTCCACTGTTTGTGTTGGCGTGTGGAGTTATTCTCTTTGTGAGTTTAATGAGTAACGATACTCTACAACACAATATGTTTTTCCAAATGAGCTTTGGTGGCGATGTCAGTGACATTCACAAAGAGCTTGGTGATGACGTCAATATGTTGATTTCCGGAGGAGCAGGGCTGCTGTCTATCTTGTTAGCCGTTCAGTACTTCCCAAGAACGCTACGCAAAGAACGGGCGGAAGGCAGCATTATGTTTTGGCGCAGTATGCCTGTCAGTGACATAAAAACCCATTTAGTGAAGCTAGGATTTGGCTTATTGGTGATTCCGCTCGTCTGCTCGGTGCTCGTACTCGCTGCAAATTTAATGTTGTGGTTGCTGAACATCTCTACTGATCACCAATTGGCTTTATTGTACCGCCAAGCCTCGTTAGGTTACGTGCTGCTGCATTGGGGAGAGTTTTTAATCAGAATGTTTTTCGCCGGTATTCTGCTGTTACCGCTGGCATTAACTGCGATGGCTATTTCACAAAAAGTGAACTCACCACTGGTCATTTTGTTTATCGCCATTTATGCGCTACGTTGGATGCCTATCGCACTTTTTGGTTACTACGGGCTAGATCACTTTTTCTCCGAAGTGCTTTACCTTCCGCTGCACGCCATTATTACACCAAACCCATTCAATACCATTCCTCAAGCGGGTTGGTTAAACGTTGGCATTTACGCCTTCATTGGTATTCTTGGTTGGACAGCTAGCCTCAAGTTCAGCCGAACCATTCAATAATCCGTCGTCCGATAAACGGCCAAAATCGAGCCATAAAAAAACGGTCACAACCTGTGTTGTGACCGTTTTTATTTCGACCTTAGGAGATCATGAACTTAAATTTAACCAAGGAATGAAATGTAACCTTGTAAAATGATTAAGTTAACGATGTCGATAAAGAAAGCCCCCACAATTGGCACCACCATAAATGCCTGCGGCGACGGGCCAAATCGGTTAACGATCGAACCCATGTTCATTACGGCTGTTGGGGTTGCACCCAAGCCAAAACCGCAGTGCCCCCCTGCAATAACCGCAGCATCGTAGTTGCTTCCCATCACTTTGAACGTAACATAGTACGTAAAGATAGCTAAGACGACAGACTGCACAGCTAAAATAACCAAGAATGGAATCGCTAGATCGAAGATATTCCATAACTTCAAGCTCATCAGAGCCATCGCTAAGAACAGAGATAGCGATACCGTACCTAACATATCGACCGTTTCGGCATCTAACTTACGAATCTTGGTCACTTCCAAGAAATTCGTAATGATCACACCAATGAATAGCGCATATACGAAGTCTGGAATCATCAGCCATGAGATTTCATACGTGCTTACCCATTGCTCGACATACTTGGCCCCAGTAACACAGATCAGTAGGAAGAAGAGTTTCTCCACCACTTTTTTCGCCGTTACTTTATCTTCTTCGTATTCATTGTAAGTCACCAACTCCGGGAATTTCTCGTGAGTTTTGGCATCTCGACCACCACGACCATACTCAGACTCTATGCTGTTCTTTTCCACCAGACGCTGCGCTACAGGGCTACCAATGATACCGCCGATGATCAAACCAAAAGTCGCTGATGCCATTGCAATTTCTAAGACGTTATCCAATCCATACACGTCTTGAAAGGTTTGTGACCACGCAGCACCTGTACCATGACCACCAGACAGAGTAATCGAGCCAGCAATTAACCCCATCAAAGGATCTAAACCGAGCGCCGCCGCAAGTGAAACGCCAACGCCGTTTTGTATGATGATGTAAAACGATGCGACAGCTAAGAAGATAAAAACCTTCGCACCTCCTTTCATCAACTGAGTGTAATTTGCGGCCAAACCAACTGTCGCAAAAAACATTAACATAAACGTATTTTGTAATGGCAAGTCGAACTCTAAATCGATGCCGTTGAAATGAAGAGCAGTAATCATGCAGGCCACAATAAGGCCACCTACAATCGGCTCAGGTATGTTGAATTTCTTTAAAATCGGTAGCTTAGCATTAATAAAATGCCCCAGGAAAAGCACACTAATTGCGACCAAGAAGGACTCCAGTGCACCTACAGATATTAAATGATTCATATCGCCTCTTATTATTGTTCTCTTCATTCTCCGTAATGAATGAGTGTTAGTTTAACCTTCGTTCAATAGCAAATTTTCTCGCTTTATTGTTTCGAAAATACTCAAAAAGTTGGTGTAGATGCGCCTTAGGCTAGTTTAAGGGGCGCTCCTTAAGCGATGTGTCAGTTTTTACGCTGTTAGCAAGCCCTTAAATGTGAAAGGAGCTGATACAGCTCCTTCAAATGGCCCCTCGCAATACCTGTGCGTTATCGCTTGGGGTGTTGTGTTGTGAGTAAATTCTGGGTGACACTTTCTGAACCACTTCGGGCTCCCTTACTTAAACAGAATGTGTCAATTACTATCAAACAAAGTTCCTTCCCGTTGTAACCGCTAAACGCCGAGAGCGCGTTCAAAACAATTGGGTTTGCCTGTTCCTGTCGTAGCTTTTCAACTCTGGCTCATGGTGTATAAACGAGCCGAATCCAAGGAAACTCTCAGGCTGCAACAAACGTTTTCGTCACAACGGAGCAGGATTATAACATATCGCTGATAATTTTCTTCAATTCAGTGACATTCACCAACCCCATGGTTAAACCTTGCAATGATTAACTGCCTATTATCATTTTCATAGATAAAGATCGAAGCACAGTTACTCAGTAAGCTTCTTAGAATACGATGCATAGCTAATAACTTCACCGCCGTTCTTATCCAAGAGGTCTTGATAAACGCCCTAGAGAACCAAGCAGCCGAAATATGCGATGTTATCATGATTGCTTTTCGAGACCGACGTCCCGACTTTGGCTAATGAGTACAACCCCAACTATGCATCAGACAAAAACATGTATAATTTTTTATACAAGTTATTCAATAACAAGAGTCCCACATGAACATTCATTCGCTTTGCCCTGCGCTATTACTCAGCATAGCCTCATCAGCTACAGCAGCTGAAAACATTCGTATTCAATATTCTCCCGTAGAGACAACTCATGAAAAAATAACCCAACAATCTATTCAAAGCAGCGATGTAAACACCATCTTTGCTGAGCTATCTCAGGCCTACTTTCCATTTGATAAAGCTCTCACGCTGGTTTACGGCGGAGAAGATGGTCCAATGTATGATCCTGATACACACACAATATACGTTCCTTACACTTTTTATTTGGAGTCGCTCAATTACTTCTCCAATAATCAGTATGAAGAACGCTTCGGAAAATCCCCAAAAACAGGGGCGCTAGATACGTTATTGCACACTTTACTTCATGAAGCTGGACATGCTTACATCGAAGATCAAAGCATCCCTGTTCTCGGAAAAGAAGAAGATGCGGTCGATAATTTTGCCACTATTTTAATGATTGACTTCCTAGAAGATGGCGCAGATATGGCCATTAGCGCCGCCGACATGTTCGCATTCGAATCCGACGACAGACCGGACTACTACGATTTTGGCGAGTACATTGACGAACACAGCTTTGATTTGCAGCGTTACTTTTCAACGTTATGTTTGGTGTACGGTAGTGATCCGGAGCAATACAAAGCCTTACTCGATGAAGTAGAAAAAGACTACCTGCGTGATCGCAAAGAGTTCTGCCAATTCAATTACGGCAACATTCGCGACAATTGGCTGCATTACTTGCAAAACAATGAACCAAAAGAAAATTCGCCACGTAAAAGCGATTAGAAAATCTCAAACAAGAAGACCGCAATGACAAAACTCACCATATTTTATGACGGAACCTGCCCGCTTTGTGCCAAAGAGATGAAGGCGCTAAAACAACGCGATTCCAAGCAGCACATCAAAACCGTCGATATCTATAGTGATGCATTCGCAGATTATCCGCAGATCGATCCTGAACAAGCCAACACCATTTTGCACGCCCTCAACGAAAAGGGAGAGCTTCTGCTTGGGTTGGACGTGACTCATCGTGCGTGGCAATTAGTTGGTCGCGGTTGGCTCTACGCTCCACTGCGTTGGCGCCTCGTTAAACCTGTTGCTGACTGGCTTTACCTCAAATTCGCAAAGAATAGGTATCGCGTCTCATATTGGTTAACAGGGACTTCTCGTTGCAATAGTGGGTCGTGTTCACGTTAATTGTGATCCCGCTTAAAAATGCTACGACCTTCGTCTAGATTTACAAATTTCCAGTATTTCTGATTGATTAACTCGGTTAATCTCTAAGCATTACAACAATAAGTATTAACACTTTTATCAGGCAAGCTTATTCAGCTTGTCACTTGTAACGCTGCGCCGAGAGAAGGACGTCTCTATGAATCTGACGATCAGAAAACGACTATATATCCTTTCAATAATTCCAATTCTAACTATGGCAATAGGCATGATGTGGTTCACCTACGAACAAACCACGGCCTACAACGAGCACGAGATTGAGCAAACTCGAAGTCGAATGATGGAGATGAAAAAAGCCGAACTCAAAAGCTACGTACAAATGGCGCGTTCCGCTGTCGAGCCGCTACTCGCACAAAATGCCCCACTGGAAGAGGCTCTGCCTATCTTGAAACAACTAGAGTTTGGTCAATCCGGATACATCTTTGGTTATGATTCAAAAGGCGTTCGCGTCGTGGTGGGTAAAAACACCAAAGGCATCGGGGAAAACTTCTATAACTTGCAGGACAAGAAAGGCAATTACCTGATCCAGGATTTGTTAAAAAATGCCAAAACTGGCGAGTTCACGACTTATTACTTCCCGAAACTCGGTCAGAGTGAAGCACTACCGAAACTGAGCTACTCAGTCTTTATTCCTGAATGGGACTTGATGTTGGGAACGGGTTTCTACACGGACGATATCGACGCCATTGTGGCAGACATGGAAAAAGCCGCACACGAAGATCTCAACACCACACTGACGGCAATAGCCCTGTTTTGTGCCTCAATAACAGCGATAGTTGCAGTCTTTGCCGTATTTGTTAACCGCAGCATCATGAAACCTATTGAGCAGTTTGATGCTTCAATTCACTCTTTCGCACAAGGCGATGCAGATTTAACCGCGCGCATGGAAGAATCGAGCGTGCCGGAGTTCACGCAGCTGAGCCGTAACTTCAATATCTTCGTTGAAAGCCTACAAGGCATAATCAAGAGCGTTAGCCACGTAGGACAAGAAGTGGTTTCAGAGACCAACGAGATGTCACAGCGTGCATCGCAAGTGGATGAATTAGCTTCTGGTCAACGTGAAGAGACCGAACAAGTCGCAGCGGCAATGACCGAGATGACAGCAACGGCGCACGAGATTTCAAACAACGCTAACCAAGCAGCGCAATCAGCCAGAGACGCCGATGAAAACTCACAACAAGCAAAACACATTGTTGATTCGGCAGCGAACTCTGTCGAAGCA
Organism: Vibrio sp. Vb1755; assembly: GCF_033338635.1. Taxonomy (NCBI): domain Bacteria; kingdom Pseudomonadati; phylum Pseudomonadota; class Gammaproteobacteria; order Vibrionales; family Vibrionaceae; genus Vibrio; species Vibrio sp. Vb1755. Next base: position 36,070 of record NZ_JAWOTA010000003.1, read on the forward strand.
CTCGCGCTAGAGGTGTCGGAAGCCAGCACGGTGATTTCTCGTTTAGAGAGCGACGTAAAAAACATTTCTTCTTCTCTGGAAGTGATTCAGGATATAGCCGAGCAAACTAACCTATTGGCACTGAACGCAGCCATTGAAGCAGCCCGTGCAGGCGAACAAGGTCGCGGCTTCGCAGTCGTTGCCGATGAGGTTCGTAAACTGGCAAGTCGCACTCAAGACAGCACAGGCGAAATTCACCAAATGATTGAGCAATTGAAGTCTGGCTCGGATGCGGCAGTGAAAGCCATGGGCTCAAGCCAAGCGCGTGGTGAAGCAACGGTTGAGGAAGCACGAGCTGCCTCTGCCGCACTGCAAGAAATCCAAGCCGCAATTGCTAACATCATGGACATGAACACCCTGATCGCAACGGCAACCGAAGAGCAAAGCCAAGTTGGGCAAGAGATTTCACAACGCATTGAAGTGATCTCTCAACAAAGCAGTCAGTCGGCAAGCCTTGCGAATCAAAACCGTGCAGGCAGTGGCAACCTTAACCACAAAGCCAACGAACTGTACGACTTGGTCGGTCGCTTTACGGTCTAGAGCTTTCCTCAAACACTCAACATGCAAACAGCGACGCCAAAACGTCGCTGTTTTTATTTCTGCTATCATAATGCGACTTAGCTATAATGCCGCCAACTAAGCACCCACAAGGGCAAAACCAGATGATTATTATGACCACCAATTTCGGTGACATCGAGATTGAACTGAACCTAGAACGAGCACCAGTTAGTTCAAAGAACTTCAAAAAATACTGTGAAGATGGCTTCTACAACGGCACCATTTTCCACCGCGTTATCGATGGCTTTATGATTCAAGGTGGCGGTCATACCGAAGACATGGCAGAAAAGCCAACACGCGCCCCTATCGCGAACGAAGCAAACCGTGGTCTAAAGAACCTTGTTGGCACTATCGCAATGGCGCGTACCGATGCTCCGCACTCTGCAACAGCACAGTTCTTCATTAACTTGGAAGACAATGATTTCCTAGACCACACCGCAACCACCAACCTAGGCTGGGGCTATGCCGTGTTTGGTAAAGTGACCGCGGGTATGGATGTCGTAAATCGCATCGCGAAAGTAAAAACGACCTCTAAGCTTGGTCACGATGATGTGCCATGCGATCCAATCATTATCGAGAAAGTGACGATCAGCGAATAAACCCATTCGCCTCTGCAGAGAAATCGTCGCTATAAACGAAGAAAGCGCCTAACGTCTGATGACCTAGGCGCTTTTTGTTTTTATAACTCGGCCGATTAGTTGGGCTTATAACGAAGTTATTGATAGAAAAGCTCAGCTTTGGCTCCAACCAAATCCAGTTCAGAGCCTTGAAAGTCAGCCAGATATTCAGCAACAAGGTTGTACCCAACCCAATACCCCATGTATTTCGGCCAGCGGCTTTCATCGCTGCCAAGAAAGTAAGCGTCGAAGTTGTAATCTAGGCTGGTCAACTTATCTTTCATCTCAGCGTAGAAAGGGCGCCAATCTTGATCTTTGATTTGCTCAAACAAGCTCGGAGTGACGCCGCCATTCACCTTACGTTCGAAGTGACAAGCTAACCCTTCCATAATCAGCACATCACCAAGTGCAACGCCATTCTCTCCGGCTCGCATACGGAACAGGTGATGCAACTCATGCGCTAACACCGCAGCTAGTTCTTTCTCAATAACGTTTTTAATATCAGCACGTTGAGTATCAAGCAGAATCTCTACACGATAGGCGCTTAAGCAATAGCCACCAATCCCCGTCTGCGGTACGTCATTGCGATCAAACGGGCTAATGGTGAGGTCAATGTTACTTAAATCAAAGTAACTAGAAAGTGGTGAGCTCAGATCATCAAGTTTCTGATGCAAATACTCAGAGATTGGAGACAGTTCTCCCGTCGCATTTAACAGGGTTACGCGATAACTCATTTATCTTCCTTGATAATGTGGGTTAAGAGCAGCGAGTTTACAGTGTAAAGAGTGAGCAGTTCTAACGATTACATCCCTTTGAACAAACTTTGAGATGCACGGCTCACAGGGAGCTTGTTTTCTCCTACGTGAACAAACATTCTGCCAGCAAAATCTTTGTTTACTTTGCAAATTTTACACACTTGCACCACGCTTGAACGGTGCACTTGCCAGAACTGTTCTGGGTTAAGCTGCCCTATCAACTCTTTCAACGATGTACGAATCAAATACTCCTGCACTTTGCCTTGTCCTTGTTGGGCATACACAGAAACGTATTTTTCTTCCGCTTTGAAATACAGCACATCAGACGTGGCGATCAGATGAATGTCTTCCCCTTGCGTCGCTTTGATCCACTGAAGATATTGCGGTGTTTGTGGCGCGGATAATTGCTGCAACTGTTCTAACAGGCTGCTCATCTGCACATTACTGCTTTCTTGCTCTCGCTTAGCAAGGCGTGCTTTCACTCTTTCACACGTCGTCAGGAGGCGCTCATCCGAGATAGGCTTGAGCAAATAATCGGCGGCATTTTGCTCAAAAGCTTTGATGGCGTAATCATCGTACGCGGTGACAAACACAATCAAAGGTGGATTGGCGAATTGATTGAGTTTTTGCGCTAATGTCATGCCATCCAAAACTGGCATACGAATATCGAGAAACGCAATATCAGGTTGACTTTGCTCAATGGCTTGCAACGCTTGTTCACCATCGGCGACTTTGGCTATCACCTCTAGCTCTGGCCACACTTCAGCTAGGCTTTTATCAAGATGACGCCTCAATAACGGTTCATCATCAGCAATAATGGCAGTAAACCCTGTATTCATTCCTTTCTTCCTTGATTACGATTCCATTGGCCAGCGCAAGCGAACACAAACGCCACCCTGAGCAGACTCACTGATAGAAACCTCTCCTTGACCTGCGAACAAAGCTTCAACTCGCTGCTTGAGATTACTTAGACCCACGCCAGACCCCATGTGCCCACTCACGTGATTCAAGCCAACACCTGTGTCTCTGACTTCAATCTTCAAGTTCTGTTGTTCGCGCTTAATGAGTAAGCTGACTTCGCCACCTTCTCGCTTCGGTTCAATACCATGGATGATGGCGTTTTCGATTAAAGGTTGGAGCATCATCGGCGGTAACTCGGTTCTGCCTAGTCCCTCTTCAACCTCAATCTTGTAGCTGAGTCGGTCACCTAAACGGGTTTGTTGGATGCTTAAGTAAGCCTCAAGTAACGCCGTTTCATTGTCTATGGTGGTGTGTTCTTCGCGTGAGCTTTTTAGCGTTGCTCGCAGCAGCGCGGTTAACTGTTCTAGCATCAGCTTGGCTTTATCGACATCTTGCGACATGAGCGCGCTGATATTCGCCAAGGTATTGAATAGAAAATGCGGTTCAATCTGGCTTTGCATCTGCTTAAGCTGACTCAGCAAGAGCGCACGATCTTGCTCTGCTTTCTCGCGCTTGATGGCTTCCAACTCTCGTTGAGCGATCGCATGTTGCTCGCGTGAGTAGAAATAGAAAAAGCACATGGCACTGAATAACAACCCCATGAGTCCAACCGATAGCATACCTGAGATGCCGAAATATTCTCCGAGCCAAAACTCGGCGTTTACCACACCGAACAATAAGCAAGCCGTCAGCGAGATAGCCACTTCCGCCAAACGAGGAATGGTAGGAAACAGGCGGTCGACAAGCCATGAGAAGAATATAGCCGAATAGCCAAATCCAAAACTCACCATAACATGAACGTAAAATGAGCCGCCCCAAACAGAAAGCGTCATTGCTGCGATAAAGAGACAAAATGCCGTGGTCACTAATAAGCTACGCGACCATCCACTTTTCACCATTGATTTTGCTGAACACATTTAGAATTTCCCTTTGATGTTAAATACAATCATATGCTTATCATTGATTTGTGCGTAAGCAGATTGGTCGTCTCCGGTTAAAAAGCGTGCGGCAACTTCCACTTCTACACTTTGATCGCCGGTATCAATCCATTGGTAGTTAAGCCACTGCGTGACAATCACACCACCATCTTGTGGCGCCAACATCACATCCAACGTAGGGGTTACATCACTTAGCCAGCCCATATCCGCTTTACCGTTCCATGCAGCCCACGCTTCCAAATCCCAACTCCAGTGCAGCATTACGTTATGCTGAACGATATTGGCATGCTGAAACCCTTGGGCGTAGCTTGTCGCAAGTAGAGCGCTGCTAGCCAACAGAGAGTTGTTAGGATCAGGGATCTGAGAGAGTAATTCGCCACGCCCTATTGCTTGTTGCCATTCGCTTTTCGACCATGCACGACTGTCGTACCAATATTCAGCAATCACGTTGTGCCCGACTTGGTTTGCCCAATTCAACCCAATTAAGGCTTGGAATGCGCTGCCCTGCTTCTCAACCGAAACGGGTTGGTAAAGATCATCCTGCTGAAACTGATAGCCGACACTTTGCTTTTGCCACAGCATGGAACCGTGCATGGCGATGGATTCATCCCACACCGCAATGGCACTGGCGCCAAGCAAACCTCGGCGCACATCATCGTAATAACCAATAAGTTGATACTCGGTGTCACCCACCAGCGCATAACGACGAATACCAACACCTTGCTGCTCTGCGGCTTGATCAAGAGCACTCTGGTCTTGTTGCCCCCAGCTTGAATCGGTCGCAATGACGGTCCATTCGCCGGCCATATCGTAGTGTGAAAGTGAAAACACACCCGCACCTTCTTCTGCTACTAAGCCAACAGGATTTTGTCGATAAGGCTTAAACAGATCCAAAGGTCGGTAGCCATAACCCACGCCCCAATCCACGCGTAACTTACCCAAACTCACATCAAGAGTGGTATCACCGACTTGCCACTCCCCTAGCCAAGCCAGCTCTCTAATCAACAGTTGGTTATCAGCTTCACTCCACCAATCACTCTCTCCTTGTTGATTGAGGTACAAACCTTGGCTGTACAGTGCGAACAAGCCACTGAAGTTTTGATAGTTCACTTGCACATCCAACAGTGCATTAAGTGAATCACGAGAACTGCCCTGCGCCTGCATAAATGCGCTGTCACGCTGCTTGGCAGTTTCGTAACTGACAGCCCAATCCCACTCAAAACTCAGCTCATCATTGGCAAAAACTGGGGCTGCTGCGCCCACACACAACGACGCAGCAATCAACAAACTGGTGCTTTTGTTAAGGTTAGGCTGGTGCGATTTCATGTGACTTCCTTGCTCGTTTTCATGGTTCTATTTAAGGAGTTCAGGCTAAAGCTGAGTCGTATTGGCTTTCGGCAAATAGCTTGGGTTGTAGAACTTGTTGTCCAGCTGCCAAGGCACGATCTCTTGATACTCGATAACGGTCTTTTTGCTCGGCTGAATGCTATCAAGCAAGGTCATCTCACTGACGTAGTCTTCGCCATTGTCGCTTGCACGTCCGTATTGCGCTTGCTTGGCGAGTTTGCCAGAGCGCAAGTAGAGATCAGCTTTAATTGGAAACGCATCTTGCTCAGACAACCATAAGTCGATCTTCTGATAACTCGCCCCTTTGGTTTTCGCGGTTAAAGCAAGATGATAAGCCGCGACACTTTCCCCGTTCACCGAAACGGTTTCTGTCGCTTTCCATTCACCTTGATAATCTTGGCTCCACGTCAGGGTTGAGATGTCGCCGATAGACGCTTCCCCAAGCAACTTCTGCATTGGCGTAATGCGAATCGGGCGGCGGCTCTTTGGCATTTGCAGCCAGTAGTTGTCGCCCATCATCAGCATCTTTTGCCCAGCTTCGACTGCTGATTTGAACACCACCAGCGATTCACGATTTGGACGCGTGTACACATGGTAAAGGCGGGTTTTATCTAATTCTTGGTCTTGATATAAGCGCACCAGTGACACCACTTTGGAGGAATCATCTTGCAAGCGGTAGCTATCGGCTTTTTCAATCAATTGCGCAACTTGCTGTGCATCTAACGCTGTTTCATTCGCACTGGCATTCATGCTTGCCATGCCGCTTACCGTCAGCAGTGCCATTGGTAATAGTGATTTGAAATTAAACATAAATCAGAGCCTCCGTAATTGGCTTGTTCACCCCTTTGCGTGCCGAGAAAAACGCTGCAACCAAACAAATCATCAATACTGCGAATCCAGCGACAGCCACCAGCTCCCAAGAGAAGTAAATCGTTAATGGGTAACCTTCTGTGCGTCCTGGCGGTGGCGGCATTTGCACATCCACGACCATCAGTAAAATGGTGACTAGCGCCGTAAACAAAGCGCCGATTAAGCTGCCAATCACCGCAAGTAACCCGGCTTCGCGCAAGAACCCAGCAATGATTTCGCGAGGGTAGCTACCAAGAGCTGACAAGGTGCCGATTTCACGTGTACGCTCGGTGACCGACATGGTCATGGTGTTGAACAGGGCGACAAAGACTACCAACGCCATTACTGCGCCCATGATGCCGAAGATGCGGTCGTACAAATCTTTCACTTTGAGATAGAAGAACGCGCGCTCTTGCCAAGGCGTAATCTCAATATCTTGGTCGCCAAAGTTCTGCTTTTGCTTACTCAAAACCGAAGCCACTTGTTGCTCGACTTGGTTAGTTAAACTGGTATCGAACAGGAAGACAGATAACGCACTGACTTTGTCTGAACCGAGCAGCGATTGCGCGCTGTTGATGTGCACGTACAGCTGGCGTTTATCAAGCTCAGGCACGCCTGTTGAGTAGATGCCTCGTACTTTGAAGTCATACGCATTCAATGCGCCATCGGTAGTGGTCGCCAGCAAGGTAATCCAATCGCCAACGTGCACGCTTAGGTTGTTCGCCAAATCAGCGCCGAGCATCACCTCTGGCTCTGCAGGGTCATAACGCGATGCATGAATGTTGGACAGCGTTTGCCCTTCACGCACGTCCAAAAACGGTCCTTTCATATCGAATTCGCGTTCGTTAACGCCAATACCGATAAAGATCGACGACTTGTTGCCGTTGGAAATCAAACCACTGAACTCAACTCGAGGCTGCACACCTCGCACTTCATTCAACCCAATCAATTGCTTGGTGATGTCGTCCGCATGAGTTAACCCATTACTCAGCGGCATCTCTTCTTCTTTGGCGAAGTAACCCTGTGTGGTTAACGTCAGATGCCCCGTGTCACGTGCTGTCGATTCTTTCAAACTGTCGTAGGTGTAAAGACCAAAACCACCCGCACTGGTTAACGCAAACACGGCAATGGCGATGATCAGCATCGACAACAAACTGCGGCGGCGATTGCGTTGCAGGTTCAACCAAGCAAGGCGAACGGAAACTGGAATTAGCTTGCCCATGAAACCTCCTCCACACTTGCGTGCGTTTGGGTAATCTTGCCGTCCACCAACTCAATGGTGCGGTCACAACGGGATGCCATGCGAGGGTCGTGAGTGGCGACGATAAAAGTGGTGCCAAGCTCGTGTCCGAGCCCTTTCATAATGTCGATGACCTTATTGGCAGTTTGGCTATCAAGACTTGCGGTTGGCTCATCAGCAATCACCAATGCTGGTTTGTGCACTAAGGCGCGTGCAATTGCCACACGCTGCTGCTGGCCGCCAGACAGGTTATCGGGCATGTGATGAATAAACTCACTCAAGCCAACGTGTTCTAGCATTTGTGTGGCGAGCTCGGTTTGTTCTGCTTTTGAAAAACCATTGAGGTGTAGCGGATAAGCCACGTTCTCTAACGCTGTCATCACGGGGACAAGATTGAATTTTTGGAACACAAAGCCAAGCTTTTCACGGCGCATTTTCGCAGCTTGCATTTGTCCGGTTGGATATGGGCTGCCTGCAAATGTCACCTGACCTTGGTATTGAGTATCCAGCATGCCAAGCACATTAAGTAAGGTGCTTTTGCCTGAGCCCGACGGTCCACACAATGCCACCATTTCGCCGGCAAATACTTCACCAGACACGTCTCGCAATGCACGCACGGTTTGGCTGCCAAGGGCGTAATCGCGACTAAGTTGATTAAAAACGATCATGACGCCTCCCTAATATTTCGCTAGCAACGCTTTCGCGGTTTGCGTTTCTAGATTGCTGTCGCCCAATTGCTCCATTTGCGCTAACCATGTTTTGGCTTGTTGGACATCTTCAGCGCGTAGTGCTGCTTCAATGGCGTAGCGATAAATCCACGAAGTAGCCGCGAAAGGTTGTTGGCTAAAACTCGGTTCATCGAGCAATGAAAGGTACAGCTCGTAGCCACGCTCAAAGTGATTGAACATATCAGGTAGAGAGGTAAACGTAGTGGCTGCCATGGCGGTGGCTAATTGGTATTCCGGCAAACCTTGTAAGCGTTGTTGCTCTTGCAGTGGTACTGGCTGATTCGCCATTAAATCCAAACCTTTTTGGATTGTGGCAAGACCGCGCTCGGTGAACTTCATCTTGTTCCAAGGCATAAACGCCTCACGACCTTGCAACGTTTCAGCACTGCCTAAGTAAACCAAGGTCACTGGCGTTGCGCCTTGCTCTTCGAGTTGTTTGGATAATTCGCCGTAAACGGTATCAACTAAGCCAGAGTCACCTTGCGCTGCTTGGTTGAATTGACTGAGTGTGCGCTCGCTTGGATTAGCCAGAGCCAAATTGCTGCTAAGTGCAAATGCGGCGATAAACGTACTTGCCAGTTTAAGAGCTTTGATTGAGCGAGATTGAGAAACCATCATGTACTGTCCTTAGTGGAACGTGATTTGATGGTTTCAGATTAAGGGAGAAGGTCGCACGCTGCTTTTGCATGCGACCAATGGCAATTATGCGGAGTGAATGGTATTGAGAGAGGATGAATGACATTCACTTAAACAGAAAATACAATTCCGTTCATTCGTAACGCTACATTTTTACGGCAGTCACAATAAAAACACTGGCTTAAAATCTGAGGCTAGTGTATTTATCCATCCCACAACTACCCATAACAGACAGTGCGCACTCTCCTTTCTTACACACCTTTGCATGGTGTCTGTTGTTTCGAAATCGAGATTCTTAGCATCGGAATAGTTTGAACTCTTCGAGTTTTAGTTGTTTTCGCACTCAAAATAGGTGCGTTATTAGGTCGTTGAAAATGAATAAGCGTTATTTCCCAAGAGTTGATTTACCACTGCTCATGGCGATCATTCCGATCATGCTGTTAAGTTCGCTCACTCTCTGGAGTGCCAGTAGCTTTAATGAGGCGATGCTCTTCAAACATTTGGCGCGCTGCGGACTGACATTAGTTTGTATCTTGGTCATGTCCTCGATTCCAGCGTCCAGCTATCAGCGCTCAGCTCCATATCTCTACATTATTGCGGTTGCTCTGCTACTTGCTGTCGCTTTATTTGGTGATAGCACCAATGGCTCTCAACGTTGGCTCGATATCGGCTTCTTCCGCTTTCAACCGTCTGAGCTAATCAAACTTTCCATTCCAATCATGATCGCCTGGATGCTGCATATTGAAGGAGGTCGACCAGACAGTCGGAAAATTGCGTTTTGCTTACTTATTGCAATGATTCCTGCCGGGTTAATCGCGCTACAACCGGATTTAGACGGTGCAGTTTTTACCATCATTTATGCATTGTTCGTTTTGTTTTTGGCTGGCATGAGCTGGAAAATAATCTGCGGGTTTATTGCGAGCATTTTAACGTTAGCACCTATTTTATGGTTCTTCGTTATGGAAACCTATCAAAAGATCCGTGTAACACAGTTCTTGCACCCTGAGTCCGATCCACTGGGTTCGGGCTACCAAATCATCCAATCTTTGATTGCGATTGGCTCAGGCGGTATGAAAGGCAAAGGTTGGATGAATGCTACGCAAGGAACACTTGGCTTTATTCCAGAAAGTCATACGGACTTTATTTTTTCGACCTATGCGGAAGAATGGGGCTTTGTTGGCAGTTTAGTCTTACTCGCATTGTACTTGTTTATTACTGCACGCGTTATGTTGCTTGCATGTCAGTCTGACCACTTTTTTAGTCGGCTGGTAAGTGGCGCATTAGCGATGAGCTTTTTTCTGTATGCTTTTATCAATACGGGCATGGTGAGTGGCTTGTTGCCAGTAATGGGTAGCCCACTTCCCTTCTTTAGCTATGGCGGCACGGCGATGCTAACTCAAGGTATCAGTTTTGGTGTAATCATGTCGCTGTGTTATTCCAAATATCGTAACGTATAGCTCTGCTTGAGAAAAAGCGATCAAAAAAGGCTTCCCTGAGGAAGCCTTTTTACAACGATATGAGCGAATTAATTACAGCTCTGCGTTGTGGTAAACCTGCTGAACATCATCACAGTCATCTAGAAGATCTAGGAATTTCTGGAACTTCTCAGCATCTTCACCCGATACAGGCGTATGAGTTTGCGGAACGAATGTGATTTCTTCAACATCGATCGTTAGATCTGGGAATGCACCGTTAAGCGCAGTTTTTGTTTTGAAGAATTCTGTGTGAGGTGCGAATACAGTGATAACACCGTCTTCTAGCTCAACGTCAGTAACGTCTACGTCTTCCATCATTAGCGTTTCTAGGATGATTTCATCATCGTCGCCTTTGAACTGGAATACCGCTTGGTGATCGAACATGTGAGAAACCGAGCCCTCAACACCAATTTTCGCACCGACTTTCACAAAGCATTGGCGTACATCTTGGAAAGTACGGTTGCCGTTGTCTGTTAGACAGTCAACGATAACGCTAGTACCGCCAGGGCCGAAGCCTTCGTAACGTGCAGGAGTGTAGTCTTCACCACCGCCACCGTTCGCTTTGTCGATCGCTTTATCGATAACGTGCGCAGGAACTTGGTCTTTTTTCGCTTTTGCGATCAGGTGTTTCAAAGACAAGTTCATGTCTGGATCACCACCACCGTTTTTCGCGCACATGTAAATTTCTTTACCGTATTTGGAATAAACTTTAATTTTCGCGCCTGCAGTTTTCGCCATAGAGGCTTTGCGCACTTCAAAACTTCTTCCCATCGGGATGTCTCTCTAAATTCAAATTTAATGCGAAGGATTTTAGCAAAAAGCGAAACCTTTTCAATTTCGCTTAGCAAAGGAATAGGGAGGTTACCTCATTCGTCACATTGGATTGAACCATTGCCACGGTTCGCGTTAAGCGACACCCATTACTCGTTTGTACTTTTCGACCGATTGCTGAAAAAACGCCTTTTCATCAGCATCGTTAATCTTGGACAACTGTTCTTCTATTGCTTCAGGACCAGATTTGGCCTCTCTGAGCTTCCAAACCAAAAACGACGCCTGCTTATCCAGTTCGATTTTGTTTTTTTCGTCAGGCGGCAATAGGGATAGATTAAACGACATTCACAGCCTCAAGGTACTTTAAATACTAGCCGGGCACTATATCACACAGAGTTACAATTACAGAATAGAAACGCACTTAACTTGATCGATTTCAAGTTAACTATTTAGGCACAGCGCTGATTTTCAGTGCTTTTGGTAAATGCTGTTCGAATATTTGTTGTAATCGAGTCTTGGTAACGGGTTTAGCCACGAACTCGTTCATCCCAACATCGAAGCAATGTTGCTGATCCTCTTTAATGACATTGGCACTTAGCGCAATAATTGGAACGTGTTTCCCCCACTCTCCCATTTTTCGAATTCGCTCCGTAGCAATAAACCCATCCATCACAGGCATTTGGCAGTCCATAAAAATCAAATCGAAAGGCTGCTGATCACACAGCTGCAATGCTTCTTCGCCATGGTTGGCGACACTCACTCGCACACCCAGTTTTTCTAACATGATGCGAACTACCTTCTGATTGACGATGGTATCTTCAACAACCAATACCCAAGGTTTATCATTATCTTGAGGGCTGATTTCGTTGTCTTCCGCTTTCGGGAAATCTAATACATTAAGTTGGCCGGTATAGGTCGATTGCGCATTTATTACAGCAACAGGAATCGAAAATTCAAAACAGCTTCCCAGCCCAAGCTCACTTGTTAGTTGTATTTCTCCTCCCATCAAGTTAACCAACTGTGCAGCTATCGCCAAACCAAGCCCTGTCCCACCATACTTTCTGGTGGTACTACCATCAGCTTGTTGGAAGCGTTCGAAGATTGCTTGTTGGTGCTCTTTCGCAATACCAATACCAGAATCCACAACTCGAAACCGGATATGAGCGGTCTCTCCATCAAGTCGAGATAACGCTACAAGAAGCTTCACATGGCCGCGCTCGGTAAATTTAATCGCGTTGCTCAACAAATTGTTCAGAACTTGTTTCAATCGTGTGGCATCACCTTGCACTTCCATTGGCAAGTGAGGATCAATATCGCTGAGCAGCTCTAAGTTTTTCTGCTTGGCTTTGACACTATGTAAACTGATGACATCGTCAAGTAGCTCGCGAAGATCATAGCTCGTGTATTCCAGCTCTACTTTGCCAGCTTCAACTTTAGAGAAGTCCAAAATGTCGTCGATGATCGTCATTAGTGAGTGAGAAGAACTGTCAATGATCTCTACAAACTCTTTTTGCTGGGGATCGAGGTCGGTGTCATTGAGCAACGACGACACACCAATAATGCCATTCATCGGTGTGCGGATCTCATGACTCATAGTGGCAAGAAACTCACTTTTCTTACGATTAGCGACTTCTGCCCTATCGCGTTCAGCCTCTAACTCAGTCTGGTGCTCTTTCACTTTCTCAACACTTCGGTTGTATTTCTCTGCCAAAACACTCACTTCATCAAAGCACCATCGTTTAGGGAGAGTCACTTTACTCGGCACTGTACCGCCACGAAAATCGCTCACCGCACCAGACAGCAATTGTAACGGATTGACCAACAAGCGAAACGCCACCCAAAGAACACCAATGATGAGAACAAGAATTTTGATCGCTTCTGTCGTAAGTAGAAAAAAGAACTGCTGCCAAAGATCTTCATATATCGCGCTAAGATCCGATTGAACCGTTAATATCGCGAGATCATACGTTTTATCGCCGACCCGATACTGCATCGGCCAGCTTCTCTCGACAACATCCTCAGAAAGCGCCGAACCTAATTCAATGATAACTTCGTCTTCACTAGCAATACGTAAGTAGTCCACCGAGGGCATACGCATTGCACCTTGAGCTTGTGTCAGCAACAGCTCCCTATCCTCTACCCACAAACTCGCAGAAAAGCTCGATAAATAGCTAGACTCAACCTGCTTTAATTCAACATCTAAATGGGCTAAATCTTCGTGAAAAACTCGATATAAGCTCACTGTAGAAATGATGACCGTAAAGATTAAACTCAACGTTAATACCGCCAACATAAGTTGGTTGCCGATACTAAAACGACGTTGAGATCGCTCTTTTTCATCCATATGAAACCGCTCCGATAAACTTGCGCTACTCTAAATATAGCTACGCACAAATAATAATCGAGGATACGATGAAAAGACTTCTACTTAGATTGGCTTTTAGCTTAATTGTTGTAAGTTCTCATGTGACCGCAAATCAAGTGAACTATTACGTCATTGCTGAACAAGCTCGACCATTTCAAATTGAACAACAGGGACAAATGCACTCCGGAATTGTGACCGATATCGTCAGCGCTATCTTCGCGGAGTCGGATTACCAAGTGAATTATCATACTTATCCATTTAAACGTATGATTTCCATATTGGAAGAAGGCGCTGAGCCAAATTGGTTAACTTATGGCAGCCCGAACTGGGGCAAGGTGCAATCGGAAAATTTATCTGAGGAGCCCATTTACACTGTAAAACATGTACTGGTGTCGAGTAGCGAGAAGCCTTTAGAATTCAAAAATATGGATACGATGCATGGTCGTTCTATTGTATTACTGCTGGGGTTTGATTATCCAAATTTAACACCGTTCTTTGAAAATGGCAGTGTCAATGAAATGCGCGTGAAAGACTACAACGCCGCATACCGAGTGATAAGCCGAACCCCTGGAGATACAGCTTTTGTCGAGATGGAATCCCGAGTCCTTTACAACTTAAAGCGACTCAATTTGCCGTTAGAGAATTTTCAGATACAGCCTTTCAGCTCGGTTATTCCTGACTACTCAATCTACCTAGCTTTTTCACCTCAAATGCAACCAGAAACTCAAAATTACATTAATACACGACTCGTTGAATTAAAAACCTCAGGGGAAATTGATGAAATCATTCAAAAGTATCAATGAATCAAATCATTAACAAAAACGCCAACGATGATACGTTGGCGTTTTTGTTTCTGTAAAATCTGTAGCACTTACTTAGTGTGGTTAACAAACTTAGGATCAAACATGTGCCCCAATTTACTCGCCTTGGTTTGCAGGTAATGTTGATTACTTGGGTTATTCCCTTCTTGTAATGGCACTCGTTCAATGACGTTAATATCAACCGCTTCTAAGGCGGCGAGCTTGCGTGGGTTATTCGTCATTAGACGCACAGCGTCAATCCCCAAATGCTCTAGCATTCCTTTACAGAACGCGTAATCACGCATATCAGCGGCAAAACCTAAACGCTCATTTGCTTCCACGGTATCTGCGCCATCATCTTGTAAGTGATAGGCACGAATTTTATTAATCAAGCCGATTCCACGCCCTTCTTGACGTAAATAAAGCAGCACGCCACATCCCTCTTTGACGATGTTTTGTAGCGCTCTATTAAGCTGAAAACCACAGTCACAACGCGTGCTAAATAGAGCATCTCCGGTAAGACACTCCGAATGCAACCGAATAAGTGGAGCTGCACTTTTTGTTGGCTCACCATAGACCAGAGCAAGATGCTCTTTATTTGTCGCGGCTTCAATAAAGCCGTACATCATAAATGTGCCCCACTGGGTGGGCAATTTGGCTTTATCGATAAACTTCACGAGATTGTAAGGCTCAACATGTCTCAGCTCTGCCCGCACATTCATCAGAATCTCTCCTAGATGATTTTCTCCTTTACCATCTCCCCCGTCTCCCCAAAAGGCATCTTTATGAGAATGCTCTGTTAGGCAAGCGTTACCCGTTCTCATTAATTGCTGCGCTAATGGTGGATTTTGTAGAAACTTTTCCCTAACGATGAAAGCCATAACAGCCAACTTTATATCGTCCCAATCGCTTCTGACAAAGTGTTCGTATTTGCGGCTTAAAGCAAACGCTTCGTCAGGGGTGCTTGCGTGCTGAATTTTACTTTGCAACTGAGCATCGAGAAACTTTTGGGCTTGGTAATAATGTTCGCTGGTGGGCCAAGTTTGGGAGGAGATATTGACTGGGGCATGGCAAAAATTTGAGAGAAAACCGTGGGGCTCATCGGGCTCATAAAAAAGGATTTGATCAACCATACTTGCGCTCCTTGCTTTGTGGTTGCGATAATCAACAAAAAGCATATCGCTACTGATATATCTAGTAACACAAGGTCAGATTGTCAAACTTCTTCGGGACGGGACGTGAGTGTGAAACTCGTGCTTTTGAGGCGCAAGACAGATAAATGGACGGTTTGAATAAGAGAGTAATAGAGTGAAAAAATAAAAAGGGCAGTCCGTCGACTACCCTATGGGTTGCTAAACCAACCTGAGGCGATCAGTGTATCAAGCCAAGCTCCCTTGCTTCTTCAATGGTCAACCCACTTTCACGGATCTCACGTAACGCTTCAATGCGTCTTCTGGCTTCTGCTGATTTCACTGTTTTCTCTGGCTTCACAACGGTTTCCTCATCAGGTAATTCCCATTTGTGAGCGATGTTGGTCATCTCGTCATGGTCGATAGAATTAATGGACATATTTCCTCCGAACACACCATGTTTTCGATGCGTAATCTATAGCAAAACCGGAACAAGGTGGTAAGAAAAACTGTAGGGAAATGTGACCCCTCCCGCCCTTTCGTTAACTCCTTAATAGATTCATCATTTAAGTTTTGCCAAGGGACAAATTTACGATTAAATTTGAGTAATTCCCCCTACGAAAAGTGTGCTGATCTAGCTCTCAATTCTGCTCTTCTTTAGTTTTATCAACGACGCATTACACCACTTCCTGTTTCACCTAACTTTCGAGTCACTTCACTGATTCATGGTTTGATACTTTCTAAAAACCGCCACACCTGATAATGATAATAATTATCTTTTAGATTAGTTAGGTGTTTATATGGATGGTATTAACTTAAGTCATGCATACCACAATGACCCGGTCATCCAGATCCGAGATTTGTGCGTCGATTACATCACTGATAATGGTGATTTTAATGCGGTAAAGTCCATCAGCTTTGATATCGGCAAAGGCGAAGTATTTGGTCTTGCCGGTGAATCTGGATGTGGTAAAAGCACAATCGCATTCTCAATAAATCGTCTTCATAAGCCGCCAGCGTACATTTCTGGCGGTAAAATATGGTTTGATGGCAAGGATATCCTTAGTATCTCAGACTCTGAGCTGACCGCTCTAAGGTGGAGTGAAATCGCCATGGTGTTCCAGAGCGCGATGAACTCACTCAACCCTGTCTTAACGATACAAGAGCAATTTGCAGATGTGTTACGACACCATCAAGGCCTCACTAACGCTCAAGCAAAAGATAGAGCAGAAAAGTTGTTGGACTTGGTCAATATTCCTCGAGAACGCTTAGCAGAATATCCTCATCAATTTTCAGGAGGAATGCGTCAGCGGTTGGTGATAGCCATTGCTTTGTCTCTAAATCCAAAACTGATCATTATGGATGAGCCCACAACAGCATTAGATGTAGTGGTACAGCGAGAAATTTTACAGCAAATTTATCAGCTTAGAGATGAGTTCGGTTTTTCAGTCCTCTTTATCACTCATGACCTGGCACTCATGAGCCAACTATGTGATCGAATTGCAATCATGCGTCACGGAGAAATCGTCGAAGTCAATCGAGCATACGATATACGCAATCATCCTCAACACCCCTACACGCAAAAGCTATGGGCTTCTTTCCCAAACATCCATGACGTCCACAAACAACCAGAGTTACAAGGAGCGTAACCATGAGCCAGCCTATCATCCAAATGAAAAATGTGATTAAAGAATTCAAAGTGGGCGGTGGTTTAGCGAAAGAGGAAACCTTTCGTGCGCTTCAAGGAGTGACTTTTGATCTGTACGCAGGAAAAACCTTGGCTTTGGTTGGAGAGTCAGGCTGCGGTAAGAGTACTTGCGCTCGTTTAATAACCAAAGTCTATCCAGCAACGCAAGGCGAGATCCTTTTCAATGGCACTGACATAAATGAGATCACGTCACGATCGGCTCTACAAGAATATCGCAGTAAAGTACAAATGGTGTTTCAAGATCCGTTTGGCTCTCTCAATCCAACTCATACCATTCGCCATCACCTAACACGTCCTTTAAAAATTCATAAACAAGTCAAAAACGCGCGCGACATCCCAGCCCGCTTGGAAGAGCTCCTAAAGCTGGTGGAACTACCTGAAGAGACATTGAATAAGTTCCCTCACGAACTCAGTGGTGGGCAACGTCAGCGAGTAAACTTAGCAAGGGCTTTAGCGGTAGGTTCGCAAATCATTCTTGCAGATGAGCCTACGTCTATGCTGGATGTTTCTATTCGCTTGGGAGTGTTGAATTTAATGCAACGAATGAAGCAAGAGCTGGGAATTGGTTTTTTATACATCACTCATGATCTGGCGACTGCGCACTACATCGCGGAAGAAACCGCAGTAATGTACAAAGGGCAAATCGTTGAATGGGGCGACACTCATTCAATACTTAAGAATCCGCAGCATCCTTATACTAAGCTGTTGATTTCTGCCGTTCCTGATCCTGACTTACCTTTTGGTAACTTAGTGAAAAATGAGCCAAACTATTCGATAGATGCCGATGAAATTCGTCAACGTAGCAGCATAATTGTCGACGAATTTGATCAAATAGGGCCAAATCACTATGTAAAACAATGGACTGAGGCAGCGTAATGGATTTGAGTACTTGGCAAGATCAAATCGCCATGTGGTACGAACAGCGGAAACATGATCAAGTAGAAAAATTGGAAACGATCTTATATCAGGTGCCTGATGACGTGTTTGGACCCGAATTGAGTGATCTTCAAAGTAAAGCGATTGCTTGCTGGTTGGATGGATGTTTACGCGTGTTTCAACATGCAAGGTACCAAGACCCTCAGAAAGCATATCAAACCTTGCTTTATACGAGTGCAAAGCTTGAACAAGCAGCATGCCAAGTCTCGACTGATATTCTGATCAAAGATTGGTGTTTGAGACGACTTCAGCATCTCACCGTTGTGGCGTTAGAGTTTTGTAATCAGCAGTGTGATCAAAACAAGTGGCAGGAACAAGCCCATAGCTTAATCGAATCACATGTTGCGTTGATGCGTTCATTACACTGGAATGAATCCAAGAAGCATGATCAAGGTTTACCTCATTAGTCCGGAAAAATGATCAAGGCTTAATTAGCGGAATTTTAGGCAAAAAAAAGCGAGTTTCCTGAGGAGAAACTCGCGAAGTCTATTCAGAATGAATGTAACAATATGAGCCAATCTATTAATCATCAGAAAGGACAAAAGGTTGTCTATTCGGGATAAATAGTAGTATTAGGCTTGGCTTCTAATGTCAGTGGTTTGTAAGAGTTAAGTCTGTTTTTTATCATCGAAAGACATTGTTACATTTCAAACCGATACATCACACCTATAGCTTGATACACATCAAGCGACACTTTTAAATCGCCATTTCATCCAAGGCACGAAATACCATTTCATCCATGTGACCATCGAAGATTTGACGACAAACTTTCCGACGCACCGCTAACCCCGCAATCAAGCGCTCGATGGTAAGATGCTTAACATCGTTCTGGGTGTTAAACAGCTCGACGGTTTTACTTAATGTCTCATAAGGAATCGGCTCATCCCCTACCCTTAGCCAATCGAGCTTCTCTATGTAATCTGAGCACTCTTCTTTGATTGAGGCATAGGAGTGCCCTGTCATCGCAGACAAAGCCGTTATACTGCGTTCTAGAGCCTCTGGTGAGGTATATTTAGATAGAGTAATGGTGATCTCATCAGCATTGATCTCTACCAAATGTTTTCTTTGCTTCACGCGTCGCCCTAAATTTCCTCTTGGAGACGGTGCTTTGCGTTGAATGGGCTCAAATTCGCCGTCTATGATGCCTGAGAGCTCCTCAAGCTGTTGTCGGGTTACCATCTCATTACGAAGTGGATTTGGCAGCGTAGGCGCCATGTTACGCTTTCCTGCGTTGGTCGTTCGCGCTCGCGAGTAACGTAAGACCTCTTCGACATCACATTTGATGTCGATCTGGTAGTCCATCACTTTGTCATTTTCGATCATGGTTTCGATCGTCAGGTGATAACCCCACAAATTAACGACGAATAGATCATCATTCCCTTTTCCATCAGACAAACGCTTTAGTTCTCGGATCAGATCCATGGAGAAACGTCGCCATTCAATGTTACGTGCAAGTTTCTGGTTTAACTCACTCAGTAGCATGCAATCCGTGTGACGACGAACCATGCGACTACGGAAGAAAGAGTACAGTTGAAACACCAAAGTATGTTGTTTCAAGATCTCTGGCGGAAACAAGAAGAAATAATCGCGTGTTAACAGCTCTTCATAAAACGAAGGTTCCCAAACTAAAATATATAAGTTTGGCTTGATACGAATTTCACCATCGCTTCCCTCCACAGGTGCCTCTTCAGAGGCCGTGATGGTTCGAGCAAGAAAACGAAAACGATCACTTTTGAAGCCCTCTGGCATGTTTTCACTTAGCCAACGTCCAGTAAGTTCATGGAGCTGAAAATCAGTGAATTCAATGCGATCAATGCTATCGCGAATGGAATCACGAGCTGGGCCACTGTCTTTTTTGCCTCTGAGCGACAAAATATCAGTGATGTATAGCGGCGTTTTGTTTGGTACGTGAGCCGCATCAAGCTGATACTGATCTTTGTGATGATCATGATATTGAACCGTTAACGTGAAGAGAGCGAACAGGGTCATGAGATCATCCACAGTCATGATATTTTTGGATGATCGCGTCTCGATAACGGCTTTTGTGCCAGAGATCGACACCATGGATTTCTGATAACTTTTTCGAGTTCTTGGTGGCGCAAGTGCTTGGTCAATGATCCCAGCCCAATTTGTTGGAGATACAACAAATTGATCGGCTTCATCTTTCATCGTGGGAGGTGTGTTTAACCCGTGCTCATTCAACAAACGTTTGTTTACTTGAGTCTGAGCCAATGCTTTCGAACGTTTTTGTTTCTCGTTCTGGCGAACTTTGTCGGTAACAAGACTTGTTGCTCCCAATACAGATATAAGCTGATTTGGATTCACAAATTTATGTAGCATCGTTTTACCAGCAAGTCCCTCTTCAAAACGCACTGGTGTTTGAGTAAATAAACCAATATTTACTGCTGCGCGCAAACGTTGTTGCAGAGCTGCACGTGTAAGTTGCCCATCTGTTGCCTCAACAATCTCTGTGGTTGAAACCAAACCATCCTTGCTGCTGAAGCCTCGTAATGAGATCAGATTAAGCAACTCTAAGATGCTTTTGGTCACCCCTTTGAAATGTTGGTACTGCTCTACCCAATCCGCAGAGGATTCATGTACCTCAAAAAGATGGCCATCTTTGTGGCTTCTCGGTGCTTTAATCAGAATTTTTTCATCAGCCGTCATTTTAGATCCAGATCACACTAGCCGTAGTTGTGCTATGGTTCCGAAGAATAAAGAAAAACAGATCATAAATAAAGAAAAAAGATTGTTTTTTAAATAACTGATCTTTTTGATTAATCTGATCTTAATTGATTATATGATCTAATGATCTGGCTTGAAATTTCTCGCTAAGCTTTTGTTCTATAAGACTATTATTTCCATGTATTTCGGAACTATGATCATAAGAAATCTGAAAGTATGATCAACAATAACCTGAAAGCATGATCATATTTATTCGTAAGCATGATCATTAAGGTTATGAAAAGATGATCAAAAGAGTCTTGAAACGATGATCATGATGTTTTTACAGGTTATCCACAGATGCAGTATTTAATAATGATCTTCACGATGATTATATTGTGCATTGGTGATGTTATTTATACTCGGATCGATGATCAAGAGCCAATATATCTATCGTTCTGGCGCCCATATTGATGAGATATCACTCATCTGATTAAAATACATTCAAGTCGCTCATATTTAGAAGTAAATCCTAGTCTCTGCTTATTTACAGGAAGCATGATCATGAGAGCGTGATTTATCATAGCAACTTGAGCAATTTCATTGTTCCGGCTTCTATAACGTCAATTTCTGCTCAATCCCCCATTCTGTCTGCACTCAACCGTAAATCAGAGAAGAAAACTCATGCTTCCGAGAGATTCTAAGGCTTGATCATATTTCCGATTAATGGATCTTATTTTATTTGCGTGTTTACACCGTACTCTGCTCTATTTTTCCATGATCATGCTTTCGGATTTGCTTATTAACACGGAAGCATGATCATAAGCATACCTTGATCATACTTCCATAGATGTTTCGCTGGAACTGCCCTATTTTGCTCGGAGACATGATCAAGGTGTTCAGGTCTTTATTGTTCCGATATTACTTACTATTTTTCGTTTAAATTAGGTTGGTCTAACATAATCCGTAATTTAGCTTAAGATTATAATCGTTCCGGTAGAAAATTGATTTACATTGTAAATGAGTGACGCTGTAACACTTTTTATTTTTAAGTTTAGGTGTCCACTTATGAGAAGATTATTTGATTAAAAATAGTTATCTTTTTGACCATAAATCATAAAAGCGTCGATTTGGGTGTTTTTTTATGTGATGGTAATTCAAAATGTTCGTGCACCTTTTTGTTGTTTTTGGTCTTTACTGCTGTACAATTGCAATTATAAATCCTTCCAACGGAATTTGGCATGAAAAGAGAAAAAACGATTGAAAACCTTCTTGAGTTAGCGGAGCTGACTCAGCAGGTTCAAGCTGACCGTATTGAAATTGTTTTAGAAGAGCGAAGCGATAACTACTTCCCACCAATGTCGAAAGCGATGATGGAAACCCGTTCTGGTCTAACTCGCCGTAAGCTCGACGACGCGATTGGTAAAATGGAAGCCGCTGGGCATCAATTTACTAAAAACAACGCGAATCATTATTCAATTACGTTAGAAGAAGCACACATGCTCATGGATGCGGCTGAAGTGCCTAAATTTCATGAGCGTAAAAAGAATTCAGGTAACAAACCTTGGATTATTAATGTGCAGAACCAAAAGGGCGGTACAGGTAAATCAATGACCGCGGTTCATTTAGCGGCATGTTTAGCGCTAAATTTGGATAAACGATACCGTATTTGTTTAATCGACTTAGACCCACAAGGCTCGCTACGTTTATTCCTCAACCCGCAAATCAGCATGGCAGAGCATGATAATATCTATTCTGCGGTAGACATTATGTTGGGTAACGTGCCTGATGGTGTGGAAATTGACAGTGAATTTTTACGTAAAAACGTATTGCTGCCAACGCAATATCCGAACTTAAAGTCGATTTCAGCGTTTCCAGAAGACGCGATGTTTAATGCGGAAGCATGGCAAACGCTATCTGAAGACCCATCACTCGATATCGTCCGTCTGCTGAAAGAGCAACTGATTGATAAAATTGCTGATGACTTCGATATCATTATGATTGATACCGGTCCACACGTTGACCCATTAGTATGGAATGCGATGTATGCATCAAATGCCTTGCTAATTCCTTGTGCGGCTAAGCGTCTGGACTGGGCTTCAACAGTAAACTTCTTCCAGCATTTGCCTACGGTATATGAAATGTTCCCGGAGGACTGGAATGGTCTTGAGTTTGTTCGCTTGATGCCAACCATGTTTGAGGACGACAATAAGAAGCAAGTTTCTGTTTTAACTGAAATGAACTATCTTCTAGGTGACCAAGTTATGATGGCTACTATTCCTCGTAGCCGTGCGTTTGAAACCTGTGCCGATACCTACAGCACAGTATTTGATCTGACAGTAAGCGATTTTGAAGGCGGTAAGAAGACACTAGCTACCGCGCAAGACGCTGTTCATAAAAGCGCACTGGAATTAGAGCGTGTGCTGCACTCTAATTGGCCGTCATTGAATCAGGGGTAATAAGTAAATGGCTTTGAAAACGTCTGAATTAAACGCGAAATTATTTGGCAAAACGAATAAGCGTCGTGTTGTGACTCCGCAAGAGGCGCAAACTGCGGCAAAAGAGAAAGCTCAAACGATTGAACTAGCAGTTGCAGGTGAAAATATTGTTCAGTTTGAACTTGTGCGTATTCCTGCAAATAAAGTTGCGACAGAAACAACAGTATTTGTTGATAACGCTCGTGAGCAATCGTTCTTAAACGAACATGCTTTATCTGATGTTTTAGTCACACTCAAAGAGCGTGGCCAACAATATCCAGCAGTGGGTCGTAGAACTGAAGATGGCAAGATTGAAGTTTTAGATGGTAGCCGTCGTCGCATGTCTTGTATCCTCGCTGAACAAGACTTTTTGGTTTATGTTGCTGACAACATTAATACTGACCATGCTAAGTTTTTGTCTGATGTGGCAAATGCTCACAAGCCGCTCTCTTTATATGAAAAAGGGAAAGAGATGCAGGCTAAGCTTGATAGTGGTGAAGCTGAGGATCAGAAAGCATTGGCAAAAATGTTCCAGTGCAGTGAAGCGTTGGTAAGTGGCGCTTTAAAAGCCGCAGCATTACCGTTAGAACTGCTTCAAGCGTATCCGAATGTTGGCGATCTCGGTCGCCCAACAATCGTGAAACTGCACAAACAGTTTTCAACGCTAACGCCAGAGCAGCAGCAAGAGCTGTTAGATAAATGTCGCTCTAGCGAAGGGTTTTTATGGCAGCGAAGCACTGCTCAAGGCGTTGCTCGTCTGACAAAAGAAGTCACGGAAAGCATCGAAAATTGGATTACTGAACTTGCACCAGCAAAACCTGGTAAGAAGACGGAAAAAGTCGACTTAGTTAAAGGTCGAGCAAGCTATAGCCGAAAAGGTAGCAGCCTGGCGTTGAACTTGAAGAAAGTTGACGACAGCTTAATGGAAGAGATTCTTGCGTTTGTACAAACCAAACTGCAATAACAAATGATGATTGAATCAACCGCCTCCGGGCGGTTTTTTTATATCTGAGAAGCGTCAAATTAAAGATGTGATACCATTGCGTCAGTTCAACGTTGGATAGACAAAATGCAGACACAATCTGATTTCCTTTCATCACTTCAACATCAAGCTCACCAATCTTTCCAAAGGATTGGTGTTGTCATTCAAGGCGAGGCTTCTTGGCAAAATGCGTTGATGTCAGAGTTCCATAAAACGCAGCGCCATCAACGTTGGTTTTCTGTTGGTGATTTTGGTTTGAAAAACGTATCCAGTGTTTCGTCTAAACAAGGGCACATGTTGCTAGGCAGAGAGTGTGACGTTCTATTGTTTGATGCTCGAAATGGCTTTGACGCCAATAGTTTTACCGCCGCGCTTGGCTCATTGGTTGGCGGCGGTTTTCTTATTGTCATTACTGAGCTGCGACAAAATGCGAATTTTGCTCAGCAATGGATGCACAAACAATGGGAGAAGCTCGTTGTTATTGAGCAAGACAAACCATTGCCAACGGCTCCAGACATCAAGCAAGCAGAAAAAGAAAGCCACTACACGGAACAAGAACATGCCATTTCTCTAATTGAAAAGGTGGTGACAGGACATCGAAAGCGACCATTAATTTTGACCGCTGATCGTGGACGTGGAAAAACAAGTGCCCTCGGAATTGCGTGTGCGAACTTATTACAGCAGAAGCCGCTTAGAATCTTAATTACGGCACCATCTATAAAAGCCGTTGAGCCTGTTTACCAACATGCTTTACGTTTACTCCCTAGCGCACAGCGTATTAAGAAGGACAGATTAGAATCAGGGCAGGGAGCCATTCAATTTATTGCTCCAGATGAACTATTATTGAGTCGACCTGAATGTGATTTGTTACTTGTCGATGAAGCGGCTGCAATTCCAGTTCCTATGCTCAAAAGCATTACCGAACATTATCATCGACTCGTTTTTTCTACGACTATTCACGGTTATGAAGGTTGTGGCCGGGGCTTTACGATTAAATTTGTTGATTGGCTTCAAAAACAGCGTTCGGGAATGAAAACATGGCACATGACACAGCCCATCCGCTGGAGCATGAATGATGCGCTTGAATCATGGCTCTATGACGCGTTTTTGTTGGATGCGGAGTTAACGCACCATCAACTTAAACAGGTCGACTCAATTTCCCTTTCTAAAGCCGATAAGAAAAATTTGATATCGCAGCCTAGTTTGCTGCGTGAGTGCTTCGCTCTTTTGGTGAATGCTCATTATCAGACCTCGCCGAATGATTTGATTCACCTTTTGCAAGACGACAACAGTCAGCTCTATTTTGCTAAGCAAGATAATGCGGTTGTGGGGGTAATATTAGCGGTCGAAGAGGGTGGGCTTGACGCTGAATTGGTTGAAGAAATTCAGCTTGGTAAGCGTCGTCCTAAAGGACACTTAGCCCCAGTTACGATTGCAAACCACCTAGGATTTCCGAATGTCGCGAATCTATCGACGCTGCGAGTCATGAGAATTGCTGTTCATCCGGAATTGCAAGGAAGAGGCATCGGTCAAAAAATGCTGCAGCAACTTGATCAAATGGCGGCTAAACACATTGCTTACTTATCCACGAGTTTCGGTGCGACGGAAGAGTTGGTCCATTTCTGGCGACAATCGAACTTCCGTACAATTCGCTTAGGGTCAATGCGCGATGCTGCTAGCGGTTGTTATTCAGTCTTGATGGTCAAACCTTGTGATTCCCAACAGACGGCTTGGGTCGATGAATCTCAGGCGCTATTTGAAGAAATGTTGTCTAACAATGTGGCTGACGTCTATCCAAAATTAGAAGCCTCTATTTTTCGAGCTCTATTACCGCAACCTTTGGGAATGAGTCCACTTCATCCCGCTAAGTTATTACTAATTGAATGCTATGCTGATGGTGGTAACAGTTATGAGTCCGTGTCTGCTTGGCTTCAGCAGTGGTTACTTAACTTAGGTTTGAACTCCGCTTCCGACTTGATGATCAGTAAGCTTTTTCTTAACCGTAGTTGGACTGAATGTGCTCAGCAATTTGGTTTACCTGGAAGAAGGCAAGTTGAGCAGCAGTTAAGGGACGAAGTAAGACACATTTGGAACGATTTACACTGTAAACACTAAAGGGAAATTTACACTGTAAATGAAATTATTAGGAGCTGATTTTACACTGTAAATCCAGCTCCTTTTTATTTCGGCGTGTATTTTGATTGAGCTTTAGGTTAAATCGAAATGCTCTCTTAATATCTGTTTAACCGTTATTGATGGATTACTTTCTTTAGTGACGTGAGCCCTATAATAAGAAATGCGAGGTTTGTTCAGAAAACGGATTTGGGTAGACTGAAAGTGTTGATGGGAAGCAAAGTGGTAAGGGTATGTGGAAGCTGTGTCTTGAGTTATCTGAAGATAAGACCAAGGTGATAGCCCGTCTTCCGGGAGAAGTGGACCTCGGTGGTGAGCTAAATCAAAATGAATTAAACGAGCAGCTCGTCGCAATGAACGCTGAAAAGATGTTTGTTGTTGAGGGGGAAGTCGTGAGATTCATTAACTGCGCCAAAGAACGTAAAGCCGAGGCCTACGAAGGCATCGTCATTGCGGAAAAACGCAACGCGCAAGTTGAGGTTGAATTATCGAATAATGACATGCTCGCCAGTATGAACGTTGTCGGCGCGTACGGAGGCCGAGGTTTACGTGGCCCCGAGATTGTTCAAGCCCTTGCTCAAGCGCGAGTTTCGAAAGGCATCAACAAACTGGCTTTGAAGAAAGTGTTGGTTGTCAGCACTCAGCTCAAACCCGGCGAAACTTTTTCTCAACCTGTAGCGGTTGGTAAGCAACCTATCAAAGGCAAAGACGCTCTTTTTACTCCTCTTGTTAAAGACATCACCAAACGCATCCTCAAACCCAAAGACGGCCAATCTGCTAGCGACAAAATTGATTTACGTAACCTCGGTGAAACTATCGCGGTTGACGTAGGCGATGAGGTGATGCGCCGCACGCCTGCGACCAAAGGCACGCCTGGCTTTACTGTTCAAGGGCGAGTGATTCCTCCGCAAGCCGGAAAAGACAGCCCAATGAAGCCGGGCAAAGGCACTGAGATAAGCAAGCACGACCCAAACCTATTGATTGCATCGGTATCCGGTACGCCTCTAATTAAAGACAAAACCATTGAAGTTGATAACGCACTCTGTCTCAATAGCGTTGGCGTGAATACAGGTCACGTGAAATTCAAAGGGAATGTGATTATCGGTGGCAACATTGAATCCGGCATGATTGTTAAAGCGACGGGTTCTATTACTGTAGGCGGCTTCATTGAATCGGCTGACGTACAAGCGCAAGACGACATTCAAGTTGGTAAAGGGATCATTGGCCACACCGTGAGTGATGGCCAGCCAAAGAGTTGTCACGTCAAAGCCAAAGGTTCGATTCGTGCCAGCTACGCCCAATATTGTGATTTGCAAGCCGGCGAAGATATTGAGTTGGCGGTGCACAGCATGAATAACGATATTGTTTGTGGGCGCAATCTGACGGTGCTAGATGCGAACGGTAGGAACGGCACGCTTAGCGGCGGAGATGTAAAAGTCGGTGGCAAAGTGGTGTGCTTACAATTGGGCGTAGAAGGCGACACCGCCACTAAGGTAGAAGCGTTCGCACGCTATTCTGCATTTAAGGAGCGATTAGCAGAGCTCAAAGATCAATACAAATACGCTCAAGAAGGAACGATGGATGTGATTCGTAAAGAGCTCGAATTTAAGAAACGTCCTAAAGCCGAACGTACCGACGAAGAACAAGCTCAGATTGACGTGATGAAAACACAAAACAACGAGCAGCTTGAAGCGATAAAGCAAAAGCTAGAACAAACGGAACACGACTTTGAAGTCGCGTTAGAAGAAAATATTGTCGAAGCCAAAGAGCGTGTCTTCACTCGCGTGACGGTGCTGTTTGGCGACGAGCAGGTAACGACAAAGCGCACTCATGGCGGTTGTTCGTTCCGTTTCAATCAATACGAAATTAAAGTTTCGGCGAACTTGGAAGAAGAGGACGTCGCTGCGGTTTAAGCTTTCTTACTCACTGAGCCCACACGTCGCAACAAGATGTGTGGGCTTTTTTTATCTACAAATCGACAATGTGCTCTTGATAGTAGTCCGCAAGCGCACCGACTTGGCTGCTACACATTACTTTCATTGCTTGTTTAATGTGTTCTATTGGCCAGTTCCACCATTGGATATTGAGTAGAGTTTCAATCTCTTTATCGCTAAATCGTTGACGTACGACTTGGTTGTTTCCAACCACCACAGAATAAGGTTGCACGTCTTTCGTCACTACGGCGCGTGCTCCGATGACGGCTCCATCGCCGATGTTTACTCCGGGCATGATCATCGCCTCACTGCCAATCCAAACATCATTCCCCACCACTGTATCTCCGGCACGCTCGAAACCGTCTTGTACGCCTTCTCCAAATTCTTCAGGAGAGAAGGGGAAGGTCGAAATCCAGTCAATGCGATGACCTTGGTTTCCTGCCATCATGAAGGTGGCTCCAGAAGCGATGGAACAAAACTTGCCAATGATTAATTTGTCGATGCTATCGGGTTCTCTACTTTGCCATTCTTGAAGTGTGACGGGGTCACCCAACAAGTAGCGTACCGCTTGCTCTTCGAAGCTTTTTTGATGATAGAAGCCCGAGTAATAGCTGTAATCGCCAACGATGATATTGGGATTAGTGATGTGATCTTTAACGACTTGACCTTTTAACCACGTGTCGAAAACACTCATAACTCATCCTTTCAAATTTAGGTTGTACAGAGTTTAGAGGCTTTCTATTATTTCCAGTAGTTTGATTTTAGAGATTCAGAATTACTGTATGGAAATAAAATGGCTCAGCTACGTACCACTTTACGTCGCTTTGTGTGAGGAACGGAGTATTGCTGGTGCAGCAAAGCGACTGAATTGTTCGAATGCGCATGTAAGTCGGCAACTTAAACAGCTTGAAGACATATTGTCGATGCAGCTTATTCAGCGAACTACGCGCCAGTTTAATTTGACCTACGATGGTTTGCGGTTTTATCAGCAGGTAAAGCAACTGCTTGAAGGCGCTGAGCAGATCAATGAGCAAGTCATGGCAAACGAGATCGTATCGGGAAAATTGAGAATAGCGGCGTCCGCTTCTTTCGGAGCTGCGTTACTCAGCCAAACATTGATCGAGTTTCGATTGCAACATCCACAAGTGAGCGTCGAAGTGATCTTCACAGAGACACCTCTCGACTTGATTGAGGCTGGGTTTGATATCGCATTCTACTTTACCGATACTCCCCCAGAGGGATACGTCGGCCATCAGCTACGCACTTTACACTGTAAACCGATCGCTCATCGCTCGTATTTAGCTGATAAACCAAATGTAAGTACGCCAGAGGATCTTGGTGACTTAGAGCACATCCTTTATAAAAGTCGTGACTTGGTGTTAGACAAGTGGACGTTTACGCATAAGCAAACTCAACAGCAGTGCAGCATTGAGTTAGAAAGTATGCTGAGTTTTAATCTTGTCCAGTCCATGTTGGATGCTACTTTGGCTGGCTGTGGTGTAGCCATGTTAGATGAATTTGCACTGGCTAAACTCGACCCTGCACAAAAAGAAAAACTCGTGAGTTTGCTGCCAGAATGGCAAACGGATGCGATTTTGCCGCTTTATCTGCTTTACCCAAAACGTGAGCACTTACCAAGAAGAACGCGAGCGTTCATCGAACACTTTAGGAACATATATTCTGTCGGCGAATAGCGACAACAAACTTAGCAACAATTGAGGAAGCAAAGGAATGCGAAAACACTGTCACCAGTTTTCCTGATGCAGGCGTGTTGGTCAAAACAGGTAACGAAGAAAACATATTACGAGGGTGAGCTTCTTCAAATCAGCATTAAAGGCAATAACTACTGACCGGACACAGAAGAAGCTCATGGATTCAGCTAACTTACATTAAGTATCGTGCTTACAGCTCGTAACGCAGACCTAAGTGGTAGTAGCTTTCGTCTGCGTGCGCACCGCCAAACGAGACTTCTTGTCCATTGCTGTAGCCACGCGAGCCGTTACGATCAACGTAGTTTGTGTAGATAGAAGAACGAGGCGTCAGTTTGTATTGCACTTCTAGCGTTGTATCTTTCAGCTCTAGCTCGTCACCATCACTGTTTTCTAAAGAACGATAACCAGCACGCAGTGCCCATTTGTCATTTACACTGTAAACCGCCGTCAATTCCATCACTTTGTCGGTGCTGGTTTGTGAGTAATAGCCCTCTAGTTCATCTTCCGAGTACAACGCACCCAACATCAAATCACCTAGGTAGTAACGCGTACCTGCGCCCCAGAATGTGTAATCGGTGTCGTTGCTTTCACGTGCATCACCTTTATTTTTCTGCATCGCCACCACTGGCGCCAAGGTACCCAAATTCCCCATGTCTAGCGTATAACGCAGTGCAGCGTTGTAACCGTAGTCGAGCTCAGAAGTGTTGTTTCCTAAAATGTACGCGACAGAAAAGTCGAAATTACCTAGGCTGTTTTGATATTGCAGCGTGCCATCTTGACGGAAAACTTGCGTCGCGGTTTTGTCGACTTTATTCGCTTGGCGCGCCATAGAAACATCGGAAGAGGCGAACACATCACCAATGTCGGTAAACATAATCAATCCAGATGCCACGCGACCACCAGTAATACGACCATAATCTTTCGCATCAATACCCGCCCATACATAACGTGCAGTCAGAG
The DNA here is from genome assembly GCF_033338635.1 of Vibrio sp. Vb1755. NCBI lineage: Bacteria > Pseudomonadati > Pseudomonadota > Gammaproteobacteria > Vibrionales > Vibrionaceae > Vibrio > Vibrio sp. Vb1755. The sequence goes on from NZ_JAWOTA010000003.1 coordinate 66,784, forward strand.
ATGGTTTGTCGTTTACTTGGTTTGCGTATTCAGCTGCACCCACTTGGTATTGCGCTTGGCCGATGATCGACGCGTACTCGTTGATGGTTTGTGAACCGTTTAAACCAATACGGCCATCAAACTCGCCATTTGCATCGCCGTGCTCGTCATTTTTACTGGTGACATTGAAACCAAGACGAGAGTAAATATTTAAAACTGACCCATCTTCCGCTTGATACAGCTGCGCTGCCATTGCGTTTGATGCCATCAATGTAGGGAGAAGTAGAGCCAAAATGTGCTTTTTCATGATTAACGACCTTTCATTTCTATTGTTTTAGGTACGACAAAGCCTCTTCCGAGTAACGGAATAAGAAAAATTGTCGTGAAGTAGAGAGAGGGTGCGCCCTTGTTTGCCAAGGGCGCGAGCTAGTCCATTCCTATAGGGGAAGAATGATTTAGCTTAAATCGACGTCTTTGCAGCCAAAGAAGTAAGTCGCGAGGAAGCCGACGATGTAAGAGATAAGCAGTCCGGCAACAAACACCATCATGCCCGGGAAGATGCCATTTTCAGATGTCATGAGAGGAATCGCCACGATACCGGACGGGCCAAACACCGTATTAAGACCAACTGGTAAGCCAAGGTAAGAAACTAAACCGATAAAGAAGCCGCCCGCAGCACCACCAATACAAGCGGTAACGAATGGTTTTACGCGTGGTAATGTCACGCCGTAAATCAATGGTTCGCCAATGCCTAGAAGACCCGGAATAATAGCGCCTTTAACTTGGGTGCGCAGTAGAGCGTCTTTTTTGGCTTTGAAATACAGCGCCATTGACGCGCCAACCTGACCGCCACCTGCCATCGCCAGGATAGGGAATAGCGAGTTAAAGCCCTGTGCTTCCATCAATGCGAAGTACACTGGAACAAAACCCTGGTGGATGCCAAATACCACAGAAATTAAGAACAAACCTGCCAAGATTGCAGCGCCTAATGGGTTATCGTTCAAGTTGAGGAACAACCAAGACATCCCTTTAAACAGCTCGCCGCCGATCGGCATGATGATCAAGAAGGTTACCGCACCCATGATCAACAGAGTGATAACGGACGTTAAGATCATGTCCAGATCATCTGGCATGTATTGACGAACCTTACGCTCGACTTGTGCACCGATGATCGCTGCTAAAAGTACGCCGATAATGTTGCCGCGCGGATCAATCGCAAAGCCGAAAAACTCGTTCATGCCAGAGTAAATGCCGGATGTAGCCTCTGGGTTGTAACCCAGCACAAACAAAGAGGCGAGAATGGCACCATTAACACCAGAGCCGCCAAACGCTTGCTGCGCGTTGTAACCAATCAGAATACTTAAGAAAGCAAACAGACCCTTACCAAAGACTTTCATGTAGGCGATCAAATCCAACATAAACTGGCTTGGTGTCTGGTCAAGAACAAACATCTGCTCCAATAACGTCGCAAAACCTAGCAACAAACCAGCGGCAATAAAGCCTGGGATCAACGGCGTAAAGATGGTGGCAAACTTGCTTAAAAAACGCTGAACCGCACTGGTTTGCTTACTCTTCATCTGTTTTTTCTGCTCGGCTGCGACGGCAGAAAGATCTTGTTGCGGCATATCTGCTTCTTCACTGTCACCAGAGGTTAAGCTGTCGATCAATTGATTCATCATCTCAGCCGCTTGTTGAGCTTTTCCGGGACCGAGAATGATCTGAAACTGCTCATCGCTTTCCACCACACCCATTACGCCGGGAATTTGCTTGATAACTGATTGATCAGCCAAGCCATTGTTGGCGAGCGATAAACGCAAACGCGTCATACAGTTACCACATTTGCTTACGTTGTTACTGCCACCCACTGCGGACAGCAACTGCGATACTGTGTTTGAAGTTATTTTTGCCATAGGGTCTATCCTTCAGAACTCGGATTATTTAGTTATTATTTAGTGCTGCGCGAATAAAGCCGTTGTGCGCGGCGAGGCGTGATTTGGCTTGTTCGGCATCCAAATCGGCCAAAATCATTAAGATGGCGGTTTTGCAGTGGCGACCGCAGGCCTTTAATGCTCGCTCTGCTTCTTCTTTTGATGCGCCGGTTGCTTCCACAACAATGTTGGTTTGGCGTTGGATGAGCTTGGCGTTAGTGGCTTCTACATCCACCATTAAGTTGCCAAATACCTTACCGCTACGAATCATTGCGCCTGTCGTGAGCATGTTTAGCACCAGTTTTTGTGCGGTGCCGGCTTTCATGCGAGAAGATCCAGTGACAACCTCTGCGCCAACTATCGGCAGAATCGCGATGTCGGCCGCTTCTGCCATGGCACATTCTGGATTACAGGCGATAGATGCGGTCGTGGCTCCGATGGATTTAGCGTAGTCCAAACCACCTAGTACATAAGGTGTACGGCCACTCGCTGCAATGCCTACAACCACGTCATGCTTGGTGAGGTGAAGTGCTTTTAAGTCGTCTTGACCCATTTTCGCGTTGTCTTCTGCGTTTTCTACCGCTTTTAAAATCGCTTGATGTCCACCAGCAATTAAGCCAATCACCATATCTGGATGCGTGCCGTAGGTAGGAGGACACTCGCTTGCATCAAGAATGCCTAAGCGACCTGACGTACCAGCTCCCATGTAAATTAAACGGCCACCATTTGCAAAAGCTTGAGTAATTGCGTCAACTGTCTCTGCAATTTGTGGTAGCACCGCTTTTACCGCGAGCGGGACTTTTTGATCCTCTTCATTAATGACTTGCAGCATCTCGATTGTCGAAAGCGTATCGATCTCGGCACTGGCTGGGTTACGGCTTTCTGTCACCAATCTGCTTAAATCAATTTTCATGTTTTGCACTCTTTGTAATGTTCAATCTGAGGGCGATTTTATGGAATAAAATATTCAGGTTTGGTGATAAAAATCACACTTGAGGTTATTCTTTATGCAGGAGAAATTTGGAATAATGAGAGAAAATATACGTCTATTACATCCGGGATTAACTGTCTTGGTTAGAATAATCAGGGGGTTAAATCAAACGCCTATTATTTCTGTTTTGGAATAATTTATTTAAAATTTTTGAGGTTTTTGTTGTGTCAGTTATCAATAGGATAGTAGCGAGGCGTACTCAGCTTTCGCAAAGCGGTCGTTTGGTTGGCGATTGGATTGTTGAAAACGCAGAAAAGGCGGCGCTGCTCACCAGCCAAGAACTTGCGGCGCAAGTAAAAGTGAGTCAATCGAGCATTGTGAAATTTACTCAGCGTATCGGCTTTAAAGGTTACAGCGAGTTTAAGTTAGCTCTGAATGAAGAGATTGGCCGTAAGCATGCGATGCAGTCGACACCGCTGCACAGTGATATTTTGGCTGACGACCCCATTGCGGTAATTTCACAGAAACTGGTGAAAGCGAAAACCGACGCTATGTTTCAAACTACCAATACGCTGTCTTACGAAGCGTGTCACCAAGCGGTGAAATGGTTGAGTGAAGCGCGTCGAGTGCAAGTGGTCGGGATTGGGGGCTCTGCACTGACCGCGAAGGATTTAAGCTTTAAACTGCTTAAACTTGGTATTACGGCGCTTTCTGAACAAGACAGCCACGTGCAGATTGCTGTTGCCCGCACGCTCTCTCCAGAAGATGTTCAGATCGCAATCTCGTTTTCGGGTGAGCGCAAAGAAATTCTCGTCGCGGCAGAAGCGGCAAAAGAGCAGGGCGCGAAGGTGATTGCGTTATCTGCGCCTGGAAGAAGTCGCTTGCGCGGTATTGCCGATATTACGTTTGATACGATTGCCAATGAAACGGAACATCGCAGCTCATCCATTGCTTCGCGTACCGCGCAAAACGTGATCACCGATTTGCTGTTTATCATCTTGGTTCAGCAAAGAGACGACAGTGCCCGTCAGTTGATCAGCGATATCAGTACCGACATCAAACAGATCCTCACATGATCGCTTGTTTAACAGCGGACTAGAGATCCGGATCGTGCCTCAGCAAAGCAATAAAAGCAGAGAGATGTTTTTCAATGGTGAGATCGGCAGAAATCGCTGGTAACTCCAACGTGATGCAAGGTAAATCACGTTCACTACACCAAGTGCCGAATGAGCCGGGTGTTTCGTAGTCGATATCGTCAACGATTGGCAGTTGGAACTGCTCGCCGAGCCATTTGGCAAGGTCGGAATGTTTGGGATCATCCACAAAAGCAAGCGGTTCATGAAACGACACCACAAACTTTGGCTTGCGCAGTTCAATCAAGTTAATTAATGCGCTAACTTCAGGCTCTAGTTGGTTTTTAGTGCCAGTTTTCACCTGTACGTCTCGAACGGGTGTGTGAGAGCTCCATCGATACACTGTGCCATGCTCAGTCCAATTTTGGGTTGGAAACGCGCGATTGAGATCCACTTGGTTTGCATTTGCGCGTGTGCCTAGTTGGTTGCCGTCAGGATTCATTGACAGAATCACATCATGTCGTAAGTTTTCAGCAGGCAAGCTTCTTAGCGCGCAGGACAAACCTGCAATCGAGGCCGTCTCGTCCCCGTGAGTGCCTGCCAAAATCAAACCTCGCGAAGCACTTTCGACTTGAGCCGGAAAATACAGTAATGGCGCACCAAGCACGGATTGACCGTATGATGTTGGCCGAATTAAAAATGCCGCTCTTTCCGTTCTTGGAATTAGACTCACCGTAATCTCCTGATTGATGAAGTAGTATCAATATCTAAGCTAATTACACCTAGCTAAACTGAACCGTTTAAACTCGTCAACGGTTGAAATGTTAATTGTGGAATTTGCTTCACAAGACTCGTTAGGAGAACGAAAAACGATATGGATTTTAAAAAACATTCAACGGCGTTGCTGATTTCCTCTTTATTCACCCCTTTTCTTGCTACATCAGTTGCTGCGGAGACCTTACCTAAAGGCATTCAACTTGCCGCAGAACAGCATTTAGTACGTGCGAATGACGCAGAGGCGGCGACGCTTGACCCAGCGAAAGCCGAAGGTCTGCCAGAAATGCATGTGATTCGTGACTTATTTGAAGGGCTTGTGATTCAAGATCGTGACGGAAACATCATTCCCGGTGTGGCAGAATCATGGGAAACCAAGGACAACCAAACTTTTACTTTTCACTTTCGCAAAGACGCGAAATGGTCGAATGGCGAGCCTGTGACAGCGGATGATTTTGTCTATTCACTGCGCCGAGCGGTAGATCCGAAGACCGCTTCTCCAAATGTTTGGTATCTCAAACTCACCAAGATCAAAAACATCGCCGATGTAGCAGAGGGCAAAAAGCCTTTGGACGATCTCGGTATCAAGGCAGTGGATAAATACACCCTACGTTTTGAGTTGGACAGTCAAGTGCCGTACTTTGTTGCTATGACTGGGCACACGTCCATGATGCCAGTGCATCAAGCGACAGTGGAAAACCGCGACAAGCCGTGGAGCGAACCAGACCAATTTGTTAGCAACGGTGCATTCACATTGGATAAGTGGGTCGTGAATGAACGCATTGAACTGGTTAAGAGTCCAAGTTACTGGGACAGCGCAGATACGCATCTAAACAGAGTGACTTACATTCCGTTTGAAAACCAAAACGCGTCGATCAATCGCTATGCGGCAGGAGAGCTGGATATCACGTCAGATGTGCCGACTCATATGGCGCAGAAGCTTAAACAAGATTACAAGCAGGCTTACACGGTGGTGCCATTATTGTGTACGTATTACTACGCGTTCAATACCACTCGTCCGCCATTTGATGATGTGCGAGTGCGTCAAGCGGTGTCGTACTCCATCATGCGCGATGTGATTACGAATGGTGTCACGCAAGTGGGCAACCTTCCTGCTTATACTTTTGCGCATCAGTACACCGCAGGGTTTGATGCGACGCCGCCTGAATACAGTAAGTGGAGTCAGCAACAACGTGACGAGAAAGCGCGTCAGTTGTTAAAAGAAGCGGGTTACAGCCAAGACAAGCCGCTCGATTTTAAATTGCTGTACAACACCAGTGAGGCAAACAAATCGATCGCGGTTGCGATAGCGTCGATGCTACAAAAAAATCTCGGTGCACACGTGGAGTTAGAAAACCAAGAGTGGAAGTCATACTTAGTGGCGCGTAAACAAGGCAATTTCGATGTGATGCGCGCTTCCTGGTGTGGTGATTACAATGAAGCGTCTACTTTCCTGAGCTTACTTCGCTCAGGTTCTTCGGGTAACTTTGCACGTTACAGCAATGAAGCGTACGACAACGCGATGAACAGTGCATTGGCCGCAACCGATGAGAAAGCGCGCCAAGGTTTCTATGATCAAGCCGAGCAATTGTTGGCGGCGGATATGCCAATCGCACCGATTTACTACTACATGCAAGCGCGTTTGGTTCGTCCTACGGTTGGCGGTTTTGCCAAGAACAACGTAGAAGGTCGTATCTACTCGAAAGACCTCTACATCAAGAAGTAGCGCTCAAAACAAGCGATAAATATGAAGCCCCGAAGATGTATCTTACGGGGCTTCTTTTTATTGTTAGCGAGTGGAGAGCTTGTTCACGAGCATAGCGACTCGTTTGCCAAGATACTCCGCTGTTGCAACATCAGAAGCATGCAACTGACCACCTTCATCACCTTGTGCAACAATACCACCTTGTACACCATAACGATTCAGGTTTTGCTCCCCAGAATTGCTGATCTTATCCAACCCGATCCACATCATGCCGTGTTGGTTAGCGAGCGTTTGTAGATATTGTAATGTGCAAGATTGGTCGCCATTCATTGCCCCACCACTGGTAAAGCCAGCCGCGATTTTGCTCGCCCATTTTTGGTAATACCAAGATTCACTGCTTGCATCTGCAAATGCTTTAAACTGCGCTGCTACACCGCCCATATAGGTCGGTGAGCCAAAGATAATTGCATCACACTCAGCAAGTTCATCCATTAGTTTAGGGTTCACAAAACGTCCCTCAATAATCTCACTGCCTTCAATTCGGTGAGAGAGGATTTCACATTCATCTTGCTGCTTAATGCCTTGTTGTTCAACACCTGCGGCAATCGCGCGAGCAAGCTGACCAGTAACGTCGGTTTTAGAGAAATAAATAATCGCAATTTTGGACACAATGGTTCCTTTTTTCATTGTTGATTTTTAATCGTGCGACTAAGGCTAAAACCTCAAGATAAGTTGAGGTCAAGAAGAGATTTGAGATAGATAAAGTACGAATTGGTATCTAAAGAGCTTTCTTATAGGGTAAGTCGACGGCATAACTACAGTGAATGCAACGACGATGAATGTCGTGTATAAAAGCGTTAAAGGAAGATCTTAAAGATGTAGAAAACTCTCTTGGAAACAATGATAAAGGTACCGATGCTAGTGATGATTAATAGGCGGAAAAATAGATTAAAATATGTAAACTCAGACCTGATCCAAGGCGGGAAAAGTACATTTCATCGTTTCTTAAGGCGAGGGATTATTATCATTATGGTAGGAGGCCTTTCTACAGCCTCTTCCACGGTATTTGCACACTTTATAGCGGGTGTGTTTGATGTGGATATGAATGTTCATCCAGAGAGCTTAGAAGAAAAAGTGCATGCACTACTTTTTGTTTCGGTCAGTCTTGTTTTTTACCTCTTTTATGCCCTTATCTCGCTAAATATTAGTGGGTGGCTCATAATGAAGCTAAAAATATAAGCTTAACTAAAACCATGTCCTTGTATTTTAAGGAAGATGGAACTAGTGACGATTTTTTCTTTGCTTGCACCATCTCTATTTTTGTATTTATTTAAGGTTCGTAAATAAGAAGCTTCCTTTGGTTAAAGTAGCGCTTTTGGTTTCGGCGATGTGTCATGTTTTTATCATGAAAGAATACAGTGGTGACCTTCAGCTTATACGTTTTGTCTCTTCACTGTTTTTCGCCATTAACTTTGGGTTATTTGTGACCACCAAGTGATACTAAAAAGCCGATGTAGATACATCGGCTTTTTAGTGGGTTATTTCTTTCTGCGAGTATAAATCCGAGATTTTACTTTACTTGGCTCTGGCTTGTTTTTCGCCAGCTTTAGCACTGCTTTTTGCAAAATCTGGTTGTTTGGGTAAGTGATCAAGTTACCGTTGTCGTGCTTAATTAACACGTGAAACATGCTGATTTCTTGAATCTCACCGCAGATGTCTTCATCTTTGTCTACGACTTTAATTCGGTCACCCACTCGGTACGGGAAGACAAAAAAGATCAAAAAGCTGGCAGTGATGTTGCTCAGAATTGACCACTGCGCAATAAACGCCACACCTAATACGGCAAAAATGGACGATAGGAACAAAGACACATCGCCATAGCCAATACCTGTGATAATGGCAAAAATAGAGGCGGTCAAAAATAGCAGCGCGACATTGAAACAGCGCTGAATAAAACTCAAACGAGCCTTTTTTACACCTTTCGTTGTTGCCAAATTTAGGATGGCTCTATTTACAATCCTCTTCAGGATGCGATACGCGATCAGGACAAAAATGCCCATCAATAGTTTGTAACCGAGGGAGCCCGTAGTGAAATACTGGCTCACTTGCTCTAATTGGATCCAATCATTCATTTCTTCATCTCGACGATATCTAGAAAGCGGCTTTTATAGCTGATTTTTTGCTGTAAGTAATCACAATTTTTCTTTACACCATTTGTCTCTGTGTTGAGGTACTACAGAGTACTATATTGGTTAATCAAAGACTTAGTGAGCATTGCGAACTCTTTGGCTTTATTACTTATATTCAACCAAAGCTGACGTGATTTTGAAAAGAGCAATCTTTGAGCTGTATCCCATATCCGACATTCTATGACGCTAGTTCCTTATAAACGAGCTGAATATGACTTTTGTCCTGATAACCTAAGGTGTATTAATTGAAATAGCTTTTAGGGCGTTGAAAAATGGAAGAAGATGAAAAGGCGATTATGATTTTATTCGTGATTGTTGGCCTTGTACTCGTTTGGGTCGCGCTTGAAGAACTTAATTATCTCGGGCTCCCAATAAAATAAGCCCCGTTAAACACAAGTTAAACGGGGCCCTTGTCTTTTATCAATGTGAATTCAGGCTAGCTAACCGCACGCACTTTGCCTTGTTTCAAATCGTTCAGCACTTGCGCTTTAGGGCCATCTGCAATGATGCTGCCTTTTTCCATCACAATTACGCGATCAACGATGTCGAGCATAGACGTTTTATGCGTAATCAGAATCAGCGTTTCACTAGGTTTCAACTGTGCTAATTGATGTTTAATGTGCATCTCTGAGCGATTATCCATCGCACTGGTTGGTTCATCCATTAGTAGAACAGGAGGACGACCCAAAAATGCACGAGCGATCGTGACTGCTTGACGTTGACCACCCGAAAGCATTGCTCCACCTTCACCAACTTGGCGTTCTAAGCCCGCTGGGTCAGATTGCGTAAACGCAGTAACACCGGCACGATTTGCTGCGTCTAGTACGTCACGGTCATCGGTTAATGGGCGACCTAGCGTAATGTTGTCGCGGATAGAACCAAAGAACAGATTCGAATCTTGCGGCACACAACCAATATTACGGCGAATGTCGACATGATGCAGCTGTGCGATGTCGGTATCATCAATGCGAACATGACCTTCCGTCGGCTGATACAAGCCCATGATGAGACGTTCTAACGTGGTTTTACCCGAACCGATACGGCCTATGATCGCTACTTTTTCGCCTGGGTTAATGGTCAAGCTCAAATCTCGAATCGACGCCACCGGTGAATCTGGGTAGTGGAAGGTCACGCGTTCAAGTTCAATTTTGCCTTGTACTATTGGGCGGTGAATGTAACGTTTACCTTCTTCTTGTTCATCCGGCATTTCCATGACTTGATTGATAATTGTCATAGAAGACTTCGCTTGGTTGTAGCGCGTAGAGAGTAAGGATAACTGAACCAAAGGACCAATCGCGCGGCCGCTAAGCATGGTTGCGGCAATCAAACCGCCCATGGTTAAGTCGCCTTCTGCAATTAAGTAAACGCCTAGGATGATCATCCCTACGTTACTACTTTGCTGCACAAAACCTGCTGCGTTTTGAATGCTATCCGTAATTCGGCGGCTTTTTATATTCCAGTTCGCCATGTGCGCAACTGCCTCTTCCCAGCGGTATTGGAATTGGCTTTGCGCACTGAGCATTTTTACGGTTTCTAACCCAGCCAAGCTCTCTATCAAATTGGCATATTTTTGCGATGCTAGGCGTGAACCCTCCTCAATGGAGCGACGCAGCGGCCCTTGTATAAGTAGCGAGTGAATAATCAAAATGACCACGCCCACCATCGGTACATACACAAGATCGCCAGCCATTAACCATATAATCACTAAGAACAAAATGGCAAAAGGCAAATCAATGAGAGCACTGACGGTCGCTGAAGTAAAAAACTCTCGAATAGATTCGAATTCTTGTAAATGGCGAGCGAAGGCACCGACCGAAGGCGGCTTCGATTCCATTCTAATCCCCATCACTTTGCTGAACAGTTTGGATGAAATCAGAATGTCAGACTTCTTGCCCGCCACATCAATGAAGTAATTTCTCAGCGACTTGAGAATGAAGTCAAACAGGAACACGACAAAGATGCCACTTGCTAGTACCCATAGGGTTTCAAACGCAAGATTCGGAACCACTTTGTCGTACACCAAGCGAGTGAATAGCGGAGCGGCAACCGCAAAGAGGTTGATGAGAAGTGATGCGATTAAAACATCACGGTAGATGCGTTTTGACTGCCACAAGGTTGACCAGAACCAGTGGCCTTCGTTGGTTTTGAGCACTTCGGGAGAGCGCTCATCGAAACGGAATTGCTTTTTAACTAAAAAGTACCGACCAGTGTATTGCTCAAGTAGGTCTTCTAATGGAATAGAGATCGGCACCATTCCACTTTCTAGGGTGGTGACTTCGGCCTCGCGTTTCTCCATATTGATGCTGTTGAGAACGCAAGAGTCACCGCCTTTAAGAACTAAGATTGCCGGCAGAATTAGGCTGGAGATGCTCTCCAGCTCTGCGCGGTTTTCCTTGGCAACCAATCCGGCCCTTTCCGCTGCTCTTGGTAGCAAAAATGGGGTCAGTTTACCGTCAGATAGCGGTAGTCCGTTGACTAGCGCTTCTGGCGAGTTAGCTAACCCATAGTAACGGCTAACGTAGATGAGCGAATTCAGTAAAGGGTCTTTCATCGTTGATAAACCTTTTTATTCCTTGTCGACGATGAATCCTTGGAATACCTCAACAAAATGTTCAGTGAGGAAATCCAACTGGATTTGAGTTTCGATACGCGATGCGATAGTCGTAATACCAAGGTTGTGGGCAGTACGAGAGATCGACGTTAGCGTGAATTTCTGTTTTTCGTCGTGCAAGTTGTGTGTGAATAGGTAATCGAGCTTCACATAGTTCGGGCGGAACTCTTGGATGTATTCCAAAGATTGGAAGTTACGTCCGTAGTTATCTACGCCGAACTCAGCACCTGATTGGCGAATGGCATTACATAACAGTGCTGTGTGGTGAGGCTGATCGATAAAGCATTCCTCTGGAATTTCAAAATGTAGCTTAGAGGCCACTTTGGCGTGTTTCTCTAGCATGCTAGTTGTCCAGCGAATAAACGATGGTTGAGACAAGCTGCTTTGCGCGATGTTAATCGCGACTGGGTCATTAAGTTCACCATTTTCTAGCATCTTAATCATTGATTCAATGACATACTGGTCAAAGATGTTGGTGGCGTCTAACTGTTCTAGTGCGAATAGGTATTGATTCGCACGATACGTTTCACCATCTTTTTCGATGCTTGAAAATACTTCGTTGTGGAATACTTTACCCCATGTGTTTTTCGCAGCTTGGAAACGGAATTTAACCCAATCACTATGAATGGCTTCTTCAACCAACGCTTTCCATTGCTGTTTACCCATCAAACTAGAAGGTGTATCACTGCCAATGAAGCCGTATGGCTTGTCTGGTTGCGCTTTGGCTTTCGATAGTGCGTTGTCCACCATCGAGAGGATTTCAGAGCGCGTTTTCTGATCTTTGCTGTGTGCAACCCCTAGTGACGCTTTAGGTTTTGCTAAGCCTGTTGGGTCAGTATTTAGGCCGTTCACACAATTGACGATGCTGTCCGATAAAATGCGTAACTCGCTCTCATCCATATGAGGGAAAAGCAAACCGAACTCATCACTAGACAAGCGAGCAATAGTGGCACCCGGTACATCAATGGTGTTTTTCAAACGTTGAGACAGTTCTTTAACGTGGGCATCTGCGCGTTGGTAATCTTTGGTCTCGTAAATGTCCCCAATGTATTCAGCATGGAGTAGCGCGATACCCCCTTGCGTTTGCTCTGCAAGCCATTGGTCAATTTGGTTGATGTAGAATGAGCGGTTACCCAATTTAGATATAGGGTCGAGGTAAGCCTGAGCACGCAGACGTTGCGCCTCTTTGGCTTGCTCTTTGAATGATAGCTCAATTTGAGCAGACATCATGTTAATGCCATCTACCACCGCGATAAGATCTTTGGTTCTTGGACGAGCAAGCGGTTCACCAAATTGGTTATTCGCGATTTCATGCATTTTATTTACGATGGCCGTTAATGGTTTTAGCGAGCGACGTAGGATGTATGAAATTGCCACTAAACCAGCTAGAAAAATGACACTGAATACAGACAGCAAGCCAATAAAACCTTGCCAGAGCTGCTCGTAAGCTGCGCCTGGGTGGCTAATGATTTCTACTTCGGCGAGCTGCATCCAACCACTGGTCACAACACGCTTATCGTGAATCGCTTTAAATAGATTCATGTCGATAAACCATTGTGGCACCGTACTTGGTTTAACTGGGTAGGTACGCACGATCTGGTAGTCAGAATCTAATGCTGTAAGGCGAACAACTGAGTAGGTGCTGCCGTCAAACAGAGCATTAATCACGGACTCAACCGCGACTTTATCTTTGTCCTTTAGGTAAGGAGCCAATGCCAAACCTACGGTGTTAATAGTGTTGTTGACCTCTGAACGTTGCTGTTGCTCCAAGCTGTCTCGAGTCGTGTTGAATTGGATTACGAATACTGATGCCAACAAGAGTATAAAGACCGTAACCATCCCCACCACAAGCTTCTTATATAGGGTCATGTTTCTCACTCGTCATAGTTAATTTTAGGTTTATTTAACTGCAACTTACGTTCGCGCGAGCGTAAGTCATTCCAAAGGCTCAACCGTGATGCTTTCCCTGCCAGCTCTCCAGTGCTAGCAGATGACTTCATCAACCACAGGTTTGTACCATTAAAACTGTATATCGGTAGCAAGTCGCTACGCTTAGAGGCTCGGACAATGTCAGGATTGATATTATCGAGAATGAGCGGCTCAGAACTTGGGGTAGGGTAGTAAGCTAATACCATGTGAAACTGATTCAGTTCGATGGCTTTTACGTATATTAACCGCATCTTTGAATCTGGTATTCCTAGCTCGAGTAAAGAGAAGTACTTAGCAATAGTGAAATCTTCACAGTCTCCTGCGTTACTCCCTAAAAATTCGAGTGGCGTAGCCCAATAATCTGTCTTTCCCCACAGTTTTATGTCGTCAACGAAATACAGCTGATTAAAAAAGTCGTTAACGCCAGCGAGCTGTTCATGAGTCTCTAATTGTTTAAATAAGTCGAGGTTCTTTCGCCATGTATTTACGCGCAATCCCGCACGTTCGCCGTACACCGCTGTGACCGTATTGACCCATCGTTGTTCTTTACTGTTCAGCGCACCAAGTTGGAACGACAAACAACTTAAGCTGATTAATAATGTAACTTTACGCTGCAAATTGGATCGCATATTCGACTCGTATCACAAGTATACTCTTCTAGAGAGTTCGTCAGTGAGAAATAAGTGCTTTTTATTTAATCACTTATCGCTCAATACTCCCTATCGCGAGTATCTTAATGTGGTTTACTCCTTCAAGGCGTTCGTTTTGGCACTTAAAATCGGTTTAAGTAGATATTCCAAAACGGTTCGCTTCCCTGTGATGATATCGACCGATGCTGTCATTCCTGGAATGATTGGTAAATCTGCATCTTGACCAAAGTTTGTTTTTTCGGTGCGTACACGAACAATGTAGAAGCTGTTGCCTTCTTCATCTTGAGTGGTATCCGCGCTGATATGTTCCAACTCTCCCTCTAAACCGCCGTACTTTGTGAAGTCGTAAGCTGTAAATTTCACGATAGCATGAAGATCTGGGCGTAAAAATGCGATGTCTTTTGGCGCAATTTTCGCCTCTACCAATAGTGTGTCTTCTGTTGGTACGATCTCGACGATATCCATACCAGGTTGGATAACACCACCGACAGTATTGATGTTCAGTGTTTTGATTTTGCCTGTTACTGGCGAATTCACAACCGTTCGGTTTACTCTATCTTCCAAGCCCACCGCTGATTCAACCAAAGCAGATAACTGGTCTTGGGCGCTGTTGAGTTTCTCTTGCTGTTCAGAGCGGAATTTGAGTGCAACATCAATACGGTTGAGCATGGATTCTCGAATCGCTGATTGCAATACGGGAATCTTGAGCTCACTGGACGTCATTTCACGACGGGTATCGTTGACTTGGCGCTGTAATTTGAGCAGTTCAATACGAGGAACAACGCCCTCGTCTGCCAAAGGTTTGGTGATATCGAGTTCTTTTTTCGCGTATTGGTAGCTTTGACGCAAGTTCCTTACTCGTGCTTGGATCTCTACCAAGTCCTGCTGCTTTTGCTGCACTTGTTGGTCAATAACAGAAAGTTGGTTGCGTAAATTATCTAGATCTTCGCGATATTCTGCTTTTTGACGCTGTGTGAGTTGAGGTCGAGTCTCTTCCAAGGTTGGTGGGAAGGTCAGTTTACCGTAATCAAGTAGTACACTTTGACGCCAGTTTTCCGTTTCAAAATCACGATTAACGGCAACACTGTTAATAGAAGCGGATAGTTGCAGCACAGATGCGGTAAGGTTGGCAACTTGTTGCTCACGTTCACGAAAATCTGAGCGAAAGCGGGTGTCATCGATAAGCAGTAACTGTTGGCCTTTTTCAACCAACTGACCTTCTTTGACCAAGATTTCTTTGACTAAGCCACCTTCTAAGTTTTGGACTACTTGTATCTGTGAGGAGGGAATCACTTTGCCTTGACCAACCGTGACTTTGTCGATTTCAGCCCAAGATGCCCAACCTATTGCTGCAATGAAAAATAGCACCATAACCCAGAGCATAAAACGCGCGCTGTTGGGGGTATTGAGGAGCAATGCTGCAGTTTTGTCATCAACAAAATCCAACTCTTCATCGTTGAGTTTGTTGTAGTTATCTCGGCTCATCACAGTCCCTGCTTATATAATTACGGATTATCTTTTTGATCTTATTATTATTAACCGATCATGTCAGCATGCTCGGCTAATAAAATATGAGAAGAGGGTTATTCTCTCTTCAAATGAGCTTTCTTACACTTTCTAAATCAAACAAAAGCATAATTAGCGCCGGAGTATAGCTATTACGCCTTGAACTTGGCTTTATCCAACTGATGTTTTTTTAGTTTGTCGTACAAGGTTTTGCGTGATACCTGTAATTCTAGTTGAACCTCTTTGAGTCTGCCGCGATGTCTTTGCAATGCATCGAATAACAAGCAATATTCAAAGTATTCTGTGCGCTGAGTCATACTCTGAATTTCAAGACTTTTCTCACTGTTCCAATCTTCCATTCTAAAAGTATCTGGCTTGAGGGCACGAAGTTCAGCAAATTGGCGTAGCTGCTTAACGTTTTCTGGCCATTCGAGACTGGTGAGGTGTTTGACCTCTTCTAGGCTGATATGTGGCGGCTGTAACTGATATCGGCTCGCTGTGTGGCGCACAAAGTGCTTGTATAAAGGCCCTATATCTTCCTTTCTTTCATCGAGCGTCGGTAAGTGAATTAGAGTCGCCAGGGATTTTAGAGGTGGCTCGGCTTGGGTGGTCGCGCCAAAAACACGTTCAAGTTTCGGGTGCTTGAACAAGTATTCCCATTGTTCAAATGATACATGCTCTGCGCTATGTAAGTACAAACTGCAGTGGCGTTTTCCTTCACTTAAGCGGTGTATGGCTTTGTCGAGCGCTTCTAATGAAAGCTCATAGAGGTCTTCACCAGAAGCGGCGATTAGCTCACTATCTGGTGTTGCATGTATGTCGTGGGCAAATTGTGCAGCGAGTCGCCGACCCGTACCATCTTGACCTACAAAAATGAGCGGCTGGCTTGTAGGCGCACTGATCAAGGCGCGACGAATACTAACCATGGCCTTACTGTGACCAATCATTTTCGGACCAACATGAGTTTGCATGTCGAGCTCTTTCTTAAGCCAGATGTTTTCTTGCAACAAGTTCAGTTTATCGCTGGCATTGTTGAGCGATTTCATGAGCTGTTCCGTTGAAAACGGTTTTTCTAGAAAGTCGTACGCGCCGCTTTTCATCGCATCTACCGCGGTTTTCACATCTCCATGTCCAGTAAGTACGATGAATTGAAAGTGATCGTTTTTGCTTCGCAAAGTTCGCATAAACTCCAAGCCATCCATCACGGGCATATGGATATCGGTAATGATAATCGCAGGTGTATTTGAGTCGATTACGCGTAAGGCTTCTACTGCGTTTGGTAAGCAGGTGACGTCTATCCCTTCAATCAGCAGGGCTTGAGACACGGCATCACGAATGTGTGGTTCGTCATCAACAAAGAAAACTGGGTTATTCATG
The DNA here is from genome assembly GCF_033338635.1 of Vibrio sp. Vb1755. NCBI lineage: Bacteria > Pseudomonadati > Pseudomonadota > Gammaproteobacteria > Vibrionales > Vibrionaceae > Vibrio > Vibrio sp. Vb1755. The sequence goes on from NZ_JAWOTA010000003.1 coordinate 83,436, forward strand.
GTCGTTTTCCACTTCTGGGGTACGTTTATTCTGATTGACTATTGGTAGCGTCACGATAAAGGTCATCCCTCCTGCTTGTTGTTCTGTGTTCTGATGTTTATAGGCACAGAGGGAGCCGTGATAGCTCTCTATAATCCGCTTGGAGATTGTTAAACCTAATCCAAGACCCTCCGGCTTAGTCGTAAAAAATGGGTCGAACACTTTTGCTAGGGCTTCGTCTGACATCCCTGGTCCGTTATCGGAAACAAGAATGTCGCAACTGTCATCATGACACTGAACAGCAATGGATATTTGCGGATCGATACAGTGGTTTTCCATCGCTTGTGCGGCGTTGTGGAAGAGGTTTATCAGCACTTGTTCTAATTCAACGCTGTGAATGGCCAGCTTCACATCATAGTCGATGGCCGGAACTTTTAGTGTTACTCCTTGCTTAATAAGCTTGTTGCTCAAAATGCTGGTGGCAGTATGTACCGCGTCGTGCAGTACTGAGATTTCATTGTGTGAATCGTGCGTGGCTTTCCGAGTAAAGACTTTTAAGCGGGCAATGACTTCCGAAATGGTGTCATTGAGTGTCAGCATTTTGCCCAAATTGTCAGCGACCATTGGGTATTTTTCCATTGCCAACAAACGCTGCGAGTTTTCGGTATAGGTTCTTAGTGCGGAAAGTGGCTGATTTATCTCATGATTAATACTGGCTGATAGCTCGCCCAACAGTGCCAATTTCGCGGCTTGCGTCAGCTCTTGTTGTGTTTGTTTAAGCTCTTGTTGGCTTTGTTCATATTGGCGGATGGTCTGTTGTAGCTTTTGGTTGGCTTCACTCAGAACTAGTGTCCGTTGCACTACTTTTTCTTCTAGGCTCACATTGAGATGAGCAAGGCGCGCTTTGTTAACTAGGGTTTGGAACCACGCTAACGCAATTAGAGCAATGAGCGCATATAAGATCAGGAAGACGATATCGGCCTGTAAAACGGCGGCAAGAACGCTGTTGTGGTTAATTAAGGCAACGACGCGAAACCCTTTATCCAATAAGTGTGTTGCGTATGCGAGGTAATTCGGTGATAGAAGCAATTGATTGTCATCAAACTCCGTGACACCACTGTGTGCCGTTAACTCACCAAAATATTCGGGTAAGGTATCGCCATATTGACGCGTTTCGGTAAGTTCATTTATTGCACTCGATGACAGTGGGAAAAGTGCACGATAGCGCCAGTCTGGTAAATTGCTCATAAACACGACATTGTGTTTATCTGTAATGAGTACGTCAGTCGTGGTTTGCGAAAGGCGCTGTTCTAATTGCTCCAAATTCACTTTTACTGTGATCACGCCAACGACTTCCTCATTTACCCACAGCGGAGATGAGAAGAAGTACCCACGTTTATTCGAGCGTACGCCTAATCCAACGTATTGAGCGGGCTCACCGCGTCGCGCATTTTTAAAATAGGGGCGATAGCTAAAGCTAGAGCCGACAAACGTATCTTCTTGCTGAAAGTTACTTGAGGCAATGACTAACCCGGTGCGGTCATGAACGTAAATCGTATCGGCCAAACTTTGCTTCAACCAATCTGATAACAGTAGGTTGAGCTCTTGAGAGGGCGTTCCGCGCTCTACTGCTTTGAGTAGTCTTGGGTCGTGACTTAATAGGTTTGGTATCTGTTCAAACTTTGCCAGTTCGTAGTCCACTTCTTGTGACACTTGCGCGGCTTGTCTCTCTAGCTTTTGTTGCCATTGATCATGTTGGTATTGAGTTGCGTAATGATGAGTAAGCGCAAGCCCTGAAATGCCAACGGCACACAGTAGCAGTAAAAAATGACGTAGGGCTTTGGGGTTGAGTAAGTTCACGATCGGCTCACTGGTTTTTTGTGTCATGGTATCAAATGACGCACTGTGATGCTGTGAGCGGCAACGATAACAAGCACAATGATGTCCTTGTATTTCCTCAGTATCGGGAGCACAATCGACAAAAACGAGTGAAGGAGTAAAGATGGAACTTGCTGATATTCGTCGTGAGTACACCAAAGGTGGGCTGCGTCGTAAAGATTTGAAAGCTGATCCTATTGATCAATTTAATCTGTGGCTAGAGCAAGCAGTTGAAGCGGGTTTAACGGACCCGACTGCGATGACAGTTGCAACGGTTGATGAAAATGGCATGCCGTTTCAACGCATTGTTCTATTGAAAAACGTCGACAAAGATGGTTTTGTGTTTTACACCAACCTAGGCAGTCGCAAGGCCCAGCAGCTAGAGCATAACAGCAATATTAGTTTGCACTTCCCTTGGCACCCGTTAGAGCGCCAAGTTCATATTACTGGTGTGGCTGAAAAGCTTACCGCCGTAGAGAATATGAAATACTTTACTTCTCGTCCTAAAGAGAGCCAGTTGGCCGCAATTGCGAGCAAACAAAGTAGTCGTATTTCTGCCAGAGGTGTGTTGGAAGGTAAGTTTTTAGAGCTAAAACAGAAGTTTGCTAAGGGTGAAATACCAGTACCAACCTTTTGGGGTGGCTTTCGCGTAAAACCAAAGAGCATCGAATTTTGGCAAGGTGGCGAACATCGCCTTCACGATCGTTTTCTTTTCTCCCAGCATGATGGAAGTTGGGACATTGATCGTTTAGCGCCATAGGCTTATGGTCCCTCATGAATAAACAAACACCGCCGAATTGGGGCGGTGTTTTTGTAGGTGGAAGCGATGTGAATTATCGCTCTCCATTCAACACAACCGATAATTGATGCTTAAGCAGGGTTTTGGGTACAACAGAGCCGTAGCCTGCTTCCATTGCTTTATCTATTAGCTCGTTCTTGCTGTTCGCTGCAAACTTATTACGTAAGCGTGCGACGTGACCTTCAACGGTTTTTGTTGATATGCCCATGACCTGAGAGATAAATTGAGGCTTTTTGCCATAGAGCAAGAGGAAAAGCGTTTCTTGCTCGCGGCATGTGAGCTTCTCTGGTTTTGGTTGTAAGTCAGAAAAACGAAAGATGGATTGTTGATTTGGGTTGGTACTGATTGCACGACAAACCCAATACCCGACTTCAATCACGGCGGTGTCGGTGAGTTCCCTTCCGTAGAAAATGGTGCCTACGATGTCGCCTTTGTCATCTCGCCACGGTGTTTTAGTAAATATATGTGCTCGCCAGCGGCCATCTGGATAAGGGTGGATATCCAGAATTTTTAGTGACTCGCCAGTTTCGAGAACGTGTTTATCTTGGCGTTGAAATTCTTGCGCGCATTCAGTGGTTGGGCTGGCCATATCAAAATCAGTTTTACCCAAGCACTCCTCGGGCGACGTGTGCCCTAACAGTTCTGCGTATTCCTGGTTTACGTATAGGAATACCGAATCTTTATCTTTGCATCCCCAACAACCTGGTAGCTGTTTAAGGAGGGATTGTTCTATGGTATCGACTGAAATATTCACAAAAGGACTCACTACATACTGCTTTTACCAATACAGAGACGTCCGTGTTACATGGCTCGTATTGATGTTGCCAAGTAGGCAGTTACGTTGCTAGAACACGTTCGTTGATTGGCGCTCAATCCAATTAAATTCATGGTGTTCGATGTTTTCGTCAGGTAGTCATAGACAACGACGAAATGGAACGAAGAGTTTAATTGGGAAAATGGTCTGTTTCATTACAGATATGTGCGCTCACGGATGTCCGCCAATGTTCGGCTTACAACTCGTATCGTCATTGATCATGCTTCCTACAACTCAGTTGTAATGTGGTTGACGTTCATATCACTTGTGAGCGAAAGAGCAGCACCTAAGCATATGAGAGGGACAGTGAGACAAACGCTATGATATCAGCTTATGCCATTGTTTTCATTGTTGAGAAGCGAAAAAAAAGCCAGCCTGAAGACGGGCTGGCAACACAAGATATAATCTTGTCGACGTGTAGAAGAGGTTCTAAATTACCTAGCGAGGGTCTGCTAAGTAAGTTAGAGGTATCAATGAGATACCGAGAGCCTTAGATCGTATGCATCTTAAAGCTCGATAACTAATGTATTGAATCAGAGGCATATTAGTAAGGGGGGAAATCCCTCTATGTTGAGTTTAAGCGTGGGTTTCGATCCGTTTCAGGGACGACTTATCTAATATGGAGCACGGTGTTTTACAAAATAACGGATTGTTCGGTAATAAGGATCTTTACATTGATTGATTATGTATAAGTAAGGTGTTGCCTATCTATCCGTTTTTGTTAATAAAATTGGTTGCTCACTGACCGTAAATTAATCTCGCATGATCATCGTTCCGGAACTATGATCATGTAAATGAACTTGATCATGCTGATTTGATCTTGTCGATTGAGTTGGGTAAAAGTTGCAACCCAACAAAGAAGGTATATGATGCGAAGAAGTAGGCTGACCGTGTAAAGACGACTGTTTAAAATGAATGACTCAGATAACCAAAAAATCCTTTCATATCAAGAGATTATGCTGCCGAAGCCGGCGGAGCTGATCACACTTCCGTCTTATATGGATTGCCACGATCATTCTTATACGCAGATCGTGATTGGTTTAAAAGGGCAAGCCGAATTTGAAGTGCGCGGGCGAGGTAATCTTGTCGGCCCTGGTCAAGGTTGTGTGGTCACCGCATGCTCTGATCATGCTTTCGGTGGCGTCATCAATCAATCGGATATTTTGGTGCTGAATATGCCCAAACCGACAAATGATGATCCTGAAATGCTTCAAAAAATCAATAACCTGGAGAGAGACCATGTCTACTTCCAGTTAGATAGTCAAATTCAGAAGCTGATACAGATGTTGGTTCAGGAAATGCGAAACCATCCGGATGACCTGCTGTTAAGTCGTGCGTGTAACGACACTGTGATTGCGTTAATGCAGCGCCATATCTCGGCATTTGAGACCAGTCGAAAAGAGTCGCGCTTTGATTTGGAGGCGATTGATCGTTACATTGAGCAGCACCTGAGTCATAAGATTAGTGTGGCTCAATTGGCCGGGCGAGTGTTTCTTGGGGAAAGTCAGTTTCATTGCTTGTTTAAAGAGCAGATGGGGATTACACCTCATCAATATGTTCTCGGAAAGCGAATCGACATGGCTCGTGAATTAATCGAGCAAGGGCACCTTTCTTTAGGGCAAATTGCCGAGTTTACTGGCTTCTCAAGCCAGAGTACTTTTACTCATACTTTTACTCGCTTACAGGGAATATCACCTTCCCGTTATAAAAAACAAGTTGGATAACAACGCGTTTTTTTAGGTCAAATAATCATCAATTAGAATAAAGCCATGCACTATGCATGGTTTTTTATGTTTTATTCACGTGACCTATCTCTCGTTTTTTAAATTCTCTGTTCTTTGCAGTGGCTGATATGCCACTTGATCCTACATTTTCTCTTAGAACGAGCTCTTCACAAAAATCTTATTGATATTCTTGATATTTTGTTGTGAATGCAATGAAAAAATTAAAATTTACAACACAAAATATTACCTATTTGAATGTGACTATGTGGATGTTTTGTTATAAAAGCGAGTTTTTGGCAAAAATGTCGTAGTTTTTGACAAGTATTCTTATCGGCCTCAAAATACACTGCCAGCCATTGATAATCCTCGAAGCGGTTTTCGAGGAGTGAGATTGAGGAACACACATGTTTACAGCTACGAACGTGTTGACACCGGAATTTATCGGGCAGCCGCTTGATAAGTTGTGGTCACTGATCTCGCCATTATATATGGTGGACGAGTCTCAATGGCTAGAGCAACTATTGCCACTAGCGACGCCGACAGAGGATGAAAAATCGGCGATCACTACCCAAACGACCCACCTTATCGAAGCCATTCGTGCCGATAAGAAGTCAATCCAGATGATTGATGCTTTATTGCTGGAATACAGCTTAGATACTCAAGAAGGTATCTTGCTGATGTGTCTTGCAGAAGCATTAATGCGCATCCCAGATGCCGCGACAGCAGATTCTTTGATTAAAGATAAGTTGAGTGTCGCAGACTGGAAATCTCACCTGAAAAACTCTGACTCTGTGTTTGTTAACGCATCAACATGGGGCCTTATGCTAACAGGTAAAGTGGTTGGTCTTGGTGAGCAAGGCACCCAGAGCCCAGGTCAGGCTGTAAACCGTCTGGTAAATAAATTCTCTGAGCCCGTGATTCGTAAAGCCATGTATCAGGCAATGAAGATAATGGGTCACCAGTTTGTTCGTGGTCGTACGATCGAAGAAGCGCAGAAGAACGGTCGCCCAATGCGCGACAAAGGTTTCACCTACTCGTTTGATATGTTGGGTGAGGCGGCGTTAACTACAGCGGACGCGAACAAGTACTTCAAAGATTACCTAATGGCGATCGAAGCGGTGGGTCGCGAGACTTACGGTAACGACACCAGTCCAGCGCCTTCGATTTCCATCAAGCTTTCTGCATTACACCCGCGCTACGAAGTCGCAAATGAAGAGCGTGTAATGACAGAGTTGTATGACTCACTAATGCAACTACTAAAACGTGCTATTGAAGTCGACGTTGCAATCACAATCGATGCAGAAGAAGCGGATCGCCTTGAGCTTTCCCTGAAGCTATTTGAGAAAGTATACCGTAGCGATCTTGTGAAGGGTTGGGGCAAGTTTGGTTTGGTTATTCAAGCCTACTCAAAACGTGCGCTACCAGTCTTGGTGTGGCTAAATGCACTCGCAAAAGAACAAGGTGACGTTATTCCTCTGCGTTTGGTTAAAGGCGCGTACTGGGACAGCGAAATCAAGTGGTCTCAACAAGCGGGTTATGCAAATTACCCAGTATACACTCGCAAAGAAGCGACGGACGTTGCATACCTAGCTTGTGCTCGTTTCCTACTTAGCGAAGGTGTTCGCGGTAATATCTACCCACAATTTGCAAGCCACAATGCTCACACGGTGACGGCAATTGCTGTCATGGCGGAGCACAAAGAATACGAGTTCCAGCGCCTGCATGGTATGGGTGATTCACTGTATAACCATGTTATGAAAATGTACGGTCAGCCAGTACGTATTTATGCTCCTGTCGGTAGCCATGCTGATCTTCTTCCGTACTTGGTTCGTCGTTTGCTTGAAAATGGTGCGAACAGCTCGTTTGTACACCGTCTAGTTGATGCGCGTTGTCCGATTTATGAGTTGACCCATCACCCTGTGGATGTGTTGACGGGTTTTGACACGCTACACAACGACAAAATTCCATTGCCTGCCGATATTTTCCCTGAGCGTAAGAACTCATATGGCGTCAACATTGATATCGACAGTGAGGCGAAGCCATTTGAAGCGCAGGTAGAAAGCTTCATGGACAATCAGTGGGTTGCAGGCCCGATGATCAATGGTGAGCGTTTTGCCGAAAGCATGATCAAGGAAAATGCGGCTGAGATCATCACCGCACCGTACGATCGCCGAATTGAAGTCGGCAAAGTGGCATTTGCAACACTTGATCATGTTTCCGCTGCAATTGATGCGGCGCAAACTGCTTTCTCTGATTGGAAAGGTGTTCCTGTTGAGCAAAAAGCGGCTTGTTTAGAAAAGCTTGCTGACTTAATGGAAGAAAATCTGGCTGAGCTGGTGGCGATTTGTCACAAAGAAGCGGGCAAGACGATTCACGATAGTATTGATGAAGTTCGTGAAGCAGTGGATTTCTGTCGTTATTACGCGAAACAAGCGCAAAACCTACAGCCATTTGAGCTAGAAGGCTTTGACGGTGTGAAACGCATTTCTAGCCGTGAAGGTCTTGGTGTGTTTGTGTGTATCAGCCCTTGGAACTTCCCGTTGGCTATCTTCCTTGGTCAGGTAACGGCAGCACTGATTGCAGGTAACACTGTGGTTGCAAAACCTGCTGAGCAAACAAGCTTAATTGCCGCTCGTGCTATTGAATTAATGCTTGATGCTGGCTTCCCTGCAGGTGTGATTCAGTTACTTACTGGTCGCGGCGCTGAGATCGGTCATGCACTGACTTCTCATGATGCTATTGCTGGTGTGGCATTCACTGGCTCAACGGCAACGGCGCAACGCATTAACGTCACGCTCGCGGAGCGCAGCGCGAAACCGGTTCCGTTTATTGCGGAAACAGGTGGCCAAAACGCAATGATTGTGGACAGTACTGCATTGCCAGAGCAGGTGGTGCGTGATGTGATTCGTTCGGCGTTTGCATCTGCTGGTCAGCGTTGTTCTGCCCTTCGTGTTCTATTTGTACAAGAAGATGTAGCAGACCGTATGATCAACCTGATTCAGGGTGCGATGAATGAACTGCATGTTGGTTTACCTTACCTACACAAAACAGATGTTGGTCCGGTTATCGACAGCAATGCAAAACAAAAACTCCTCGCTCACCTTGAGCAAATGAGCAAAACACAGACTAAAGTCGCTCAGCTACAGCTGGATGAATCGTGCCAGCATGGTGACTTTGTCTCACCAAGTGCGTTTGAAATCTCGGGCATCGATGTGCTGAAAGAAGAACAATTTGGTCCAATCTTGCACATTATTCGCTTTAAAGCGTCTGAATTACCGAACGTGGTTGCGCAGATCAACAAAACGGGTTTTGGCTTGACGATGGGTATCCATAGCCGTAACGAAACCACGTACCGTTGGATTGAGAAACATGCTCGAGTAGGTAACTGCTACATCAACCGAGACCAAGTTGGCGCTGTGGTTGGTGTACAGCCGTTTGGTGGTCAAGGCTTGTCGGGTACTGGCCCGAAAGCTGGTGGTCCACACTACCTATTCCGCTTTACTCAACATCTTCTTGCTCAAGCAGAAAACGCATAAGGAGTCGCATTATGGTTCATCAGATCACCTATTTTAAAGATGCATTCTCTGCGTGGGAGCAGTGGAATCTGACTGATTTTGATTACAAATGCGAGCATGTTCTGGCATTTAAATCTGCACTAGAAGGGCAGCAGTCTACCGTTGCCAAAGTGGTTTCTTACCACTTGCAACAAGCATCAACTCTTCTTGCAGAAACTCACCAGTTAGTTGGCCCTACAGGGGAAACTAACGAACTGTATGCCGCAGGACGCGGTGTGGCTTTGGTGATTTGTGAAAACAACATCGAGCCTGCTGATAATGCGTTATACAGTGCTTTTGCGATGATCACCTGTGCCTTAATTGCAGGCAACAGTGTGGTCGTTTGCAGTGACAATGCAGAGCTAAACCAACTGGTTAAGCAAGCTGTAGCGTTGGCAAACTTCCCATCTAACTTAGTCCAGGTTGTTGCGTACGATGCGTCTGCCCCGTTGCTTGAGAGCGATGTACGTAGTGTGGGTTATGTTGGGCGTTCACAGGTTGAGCATGCGCTCAATCTTCAACTAGCTAAGCGTGACGGTGCAATCGTCGGCTTAGTTTCTGAAACGGATTTAGAGTCACCGAAATTGGCTCATGATCCTCATCTCTCGTTGCGCTTCATTACTGAGCGCACTCGAACGATAAATATTACCGCGGTGGGTGGTAACGCAACTCTACTCGAGTTGGGGAACGAAACTCACTAACCTGACTTGTAATGCCAATCTGGAGTAACTGGACTGAGAGCCGGTCCAGATTGGTTTTTTATACTCTGATGTATTGCTGAGACGGTAAAATATCAGGGCAGGCAAGGAAGGAAATAATTATAACGAGGACTATCTAATGATAGAAAATAGCTTTGCTATCACGTCCACTTTTGTGGCGTATTTACTGATTATGGTTGCTATTGGCGTTTACGCGTATAAGAGGACTTCCAATTCATCTGACTACTTCCTAGGTGGCCGTAGCCTAGGTCCGTGGCCTGCTGCATTATCTGCAGGTGCTTCAGACATGAGTGGTTGGTTGCTGCTAGGCTTGCCTGGCTATGCGTACGCTGCGGGTATCGAGGCCTTCTGGTTAGCCGGCGGTCTACTTCTTGGTACATGGGCAAACTGGCTCATCAGTGCAAAACGCCTCCGTACCTACAGTATCCAAACTGACGCGCTAACGTTGCCAGAGTTCCTGTCACGTCGCTTCAACGATAAGTCGAAACTGATTCAGACAATCTCTGCGTTTTTCATTCTTCTATTTTTCCTTTTCTACACCAGCTCAGGTTTGGTCGCAGGGGGCAAACTGTTTGAGACGGTATTCGGTCTAGATTACACCTACGCTGTTATCATCGGTACGGTGTGTGTCGTTTCTTACACACTATTCGGTGGTTTCCTAGCGGTATCTTGGACTGACTTAGTGCAAGGTCTGCTAATGGCGGCTGCGCTAATGATTGTTCCTATAGCGGTAATGGACGGTGGTTTAGGTCAGCTAAGTTCTGATCTACATGACATCAACCCAGAACTTGCAACGCTATGGAATGACGCGAAAGGCGAACCATTGTCTGCGATTGCCATTATCTCTCTAGCGGCGTGGGGCCTTGGTTACTTTGGTCAGCCACACATCCTAGCGCGTTTTAAAGCGTCTCGTTCAAACAAAGATCTAACAACTGCACGTCGTATCGCAGTGATTTGGACGGCACTATCTATGGTTGGTGCAATGCTTGTTGGTCTTGTTGGTCTGGTTTGGGTTACGGGTCATCCGGGTACTCAACTAGAAGACGGCGAGAAGATCTTCATGCTATTGGTTAACGCAGTATTCCACCCTGTCGTTGCGGGTATGTTGTTAGCAGCAATCCTAGCGGCGGTAATGAGTACCGCTGACTCACAGCTCCTTGTTTCATCTTCAGCGCTTGCAGAAGATTTCTACAAGCAAGTATTCAAGCCAGAAGCGTCTTCTGAAGAAATCGTAATGATTGGTCGTATCGGTGTTATCGTTATTTCGCTTGTTGCGCTATTCCTAGCGATGACGCCTGATAGCTCAGTACTTGGTCTTGTATCTTACGCTTGGGCTGGTTTTGGTGCGGCATTTGGTCCTGCGGTTGTACTTAGCCTTTACTGGAGCGGTATGAACCGTAATGGCGCGTTAGCAGGTATTCTTGTTGGTGGTATCACTATCGTAGTTTGGAAGCAGCTAACAGGCGGTTGGTTTGATGTGTACGAAATCGTACCGGGCATCATCTTCTCTACGCTTGCCATCATTGTGGTAAGTAAAGCAACGGGTGGTGCTGCGCAAGACGTGTTAGACCAACACCAGTCGTTCGAGAAAAAACTGGTTGAACTAGACTAGTAACTTCCCGTATATGAACACAAAGCCCGCTATTTTAGCGGGCTTTGTTTTATCTGAAACTTAATTAACGTTAATGGTGGTAGCTTGAGATCAAAGCTTAGCATTGCTCGGTTAGATTGGAGTGTTAGTCGCGACGAATTTTGGCGTAAATAACGGTGTTACTCAACTCTCCCGATGTAGTCAGACGTTCGTTTCTGAGCTCTCCTTCGAACTCATAACCACAGCGCTCGGCTACAGCCCGGCTCTTTTGGTTGGTGCTATCAGCATGAATTGCGATTCTCTTGGCGCCCAAGTCATCAAACGCATAGCGCTCAACTTCGAGCACAGCCTCGGCAACATAACCATTGCCAACGGCAGCATTATCTAACCAATAACCTATCTCAAAGGATGGTACGTCGGGATCTCGAATCATCAAGCCGACCGCACCCAGTAAGCGATCGCTTTCCTTTTCAATCATGTAGTAACGCAGCTCTTCTTCGAAGTTTTCAAAGTTTGCGATGGCTTTCTCTGTCCCTTCTATCATCGCTTCTAATGTCAGCACATGAGGCACCCACGGCAGATAGACTTCGAGAGTCTTTTGGCTGCGAACGACAGCTTGATGCGCCTCTTCGGCTCGTTCTAAACAAGCAGGGATGAGTTTGAGACGTTTCGTTTCCATGCCGACTCTCCTATGGGTGAAAAATGAACGGAAAATCATTTAAACAGATGTACTTAGAATGATCTAGTCAACGCCGTCATATTATTCACTTGGTTTGCCAGAGAGAAACTGAGAGAATCGAACCGTTATCAAACCAACTAGGTTCATTATGAAACTTTTAGTAAGAAACTTGGCTCGTCACATGACCGAGCAAGATATCCGCAAATTATTCTCAGCGTACGGCAAAGTAGAACTGTGTTCGCTAGTGCTTGATCAAGACACGGGTTTGTCGAAAGGCTTCGGTTTTGTCATCATGCCGGACGAAGCAGAAGCCATTTCTGCTCTTGAAGCACTGAATTTGACGAACGTAGAAAAAAGCAAAATTCGCGTGAAAGTCGCACAAGACTAATACAGAGAAAAGCCAGCGTTATTGCTGGCTTTTTTGTCTTTCTATTTAGAGACCAAATTGGCAACATTCTAGAATGTCTTCTCTTTTCGTTTTAGCGAGATTGATCATCAATTCTCTCTTCAAGTTGTTTCATTAAATCCTTTAACTGTAGAGAATCGAAATTGTCTGAATTCGGCACTTGGTAAGCGTCGTTGACTGTGTAGAGCATCAAACTTTTGCTAGAGAGGAACTCTTTCTGTATTTGGACTTTGACAATGTCATCAAGAGGTAGACGGAAGTAAACCGTTGAGCCCTGGCGGTACTTCAAGGTGTTGGTGCTTGCATCGATATCTAGCGTTTTAGGATTGAACGCGCGGCGCGTGAAGTACGTTGAGAGCAGTTTCAATCCTATTATTGTGAGTGCTACGAGTCCAAACTCGACGACCTTGTCTGCTAGGTAGGAAAAATAGAACAGCGACAACAATACAGTTCCTAGCAAGAAAGGGTTGTTCTTGGGCAGATTTTGTGAAGTTTCATGGATAATCATCCGACATATCCCTCGACTTTATTCAGAAGCGACGAACGTGAGTTGGTAGACACAAACCTTTCGTTCTTTGCCTTGCATGCGCAATGTTTTGTCACCGATGTAAGGGATATTTAGTCTTTGGATCACCGATTTAGAACGCAGATTGTCCACCAAATGCATCACGGTTATTCCGTTTAACTCAAAGTGCATTCGAGCAAATTCGAGTAAGGCTTTGGAGGCCTCGAATGCATAGCGTTTCCCCCAATGTGGCACGCCAACCCAGTAGCCTAATGTACCGTACCCCTCTTCGATACGCGGTAAACTCACTGCACCAAGTAACTCCCCAGTGTTTCGCAAGGTAATAGCGTACGCCACGCCTTGATGCTGCTGATACATCGGATCGTGCCTATCTATCCATGCTTGCGCCATCGGTCGCTCATAAGGATGAGGGATGTTTGCTGTCATGTCGGCAATTCGCTTATCTCCAGCGAGTAAAGCCACTTGTTGGCAGTCATCGATATTGAATGGCCGGAGGACGAGTCTTTCGGTAGTGAGAATCGGTTGTATCGTCATGCATTTCTTCCTTGATGAGACGGCTATAGCTGCGAGCAACTGGTTTGCGGGGTAAATCGAGATAACAAGGCGTCTCGAAAGCTCGATCTAGCCAGGCGTGTAGTTGTCATGCGCCTTACTAAATAATAAGCCCGAACAATTGCTTATGTGTAATGTGTCGTATTATTACACACATAAGCACGTTTGCTCATATTGATGGTACAAAAGTTGAGGTCTGACCAATGTCTCAGTTTTTTGATACTTTCGTTCAATTTTTTGAAGATAGGGCACAAAAAATTAAAGGAGCTTTTTAATTGTGGAATTATTTTGAACAAAATATGTCAATTGTCAGTAGGACGAAAAAGTAGGGAGAAGAGAAATGCCGGATATATATTGCGCAGCTTGTAGAAAATCAACGCAACATAAAGTGATTATGAAGCGTTGCGAGCCTCAGTCTGTTGACTCGTTAACAGGCAAAATGGTGAGTTTTACACAGCTGATGGCGAAATTTGTATCAGGTGAACATTATTACGAGATGGAGCCTCAATACTACTGCCGTTGTTGTAATCATCGTGCAATTGGAGAGGTTGTGCCACATCCTACACGGCATACATCGGCCGCACTCTAATTCTGAGTGATAGCCATGATTAATGGTTAAATAGGGCAGTGTTGCCCGAACGACATATCTATACAGGCGTGTCATGCGCTTTCAAATTTGCGACTCCGCGGGAGCCGCTAGGTTGCTTTTTCTCTTCATATCACGGTTACTAAGTGAGCGGCAATAATCATAGCTCTTTCCCTCCTTCGTTGTTTTCTGGTTATTCTCTGCTGAATTTCACATGCTGTGCATTTGATGGTTTGCAATTGTTTGAGCAACGATTAATGTGATGCTTTCTAAGTGGTTACAAGGAAGTGGGTTAATGAGTTATCAATTGGACCGGATTGATTTACATATTTTGAGAGTGCTTCATTCGAGAGGCAGAATTCCAGTTGTAGAACTAGCAAAGCTGATTAACTTAACGACTTCTCCATGTTCTGACCGTGTAAAGCGACTAGAAAAAGAAGGGTATATCAATGGTTACCATGCAGAGTTGAATGCGGAAAAGTTGGGGCTGGATGTGCAAGTATTCATCCATATTCGTTTAGACCAAACCAGTTTTTCTATTTTTGAAAAGTTTGCGAAAGCGGTGGAATTGATGCCTGAAATTGAAGAGTGCTACTCGCTCTCTGGAGATTTCGATACCATGATAAAAGTTCGTGTTAAGAGCATGAAAGCGTATCAGGATTTTATGTCGAGCAAGTTAGGCACGCTTCCGGGCGTGATTCAAACTCGTAGTGAAGTGGTCATTGAAGAACATAAAACGGGATTTGGCGTGAACCCTGAGCTCCTTGGTTAGGCGAGGCTGATGTCTATGACCGCAGCGCTAATGTGTTGAGCATATTATTTAGCGTGACTTGGCGTATTATTTTTTAATATAAAAAAAGGAGCCGAAGCTCCTTTTTAATAAATCGGTGAGCGATTATGCCCCGATAAAGGTGCTGATAACGCCAATTAAACCACCAAAAACACCGCCCCAAACGACTAGCCATCCAAGGTGTTGTTTAATCATTTTTTGCACCATTTCTTTAACTAATGCCGGTGTTAATTCGCTTAAACGTTGATCGATGATACCTTCAATGTTCTGCTTTATCTCATCCATCATTGCAGGAGATTCGAATTGCTCTTTCAGTGCTTCTTTGATGTTATCGCTCTTGCTCAACTCAATGATGGATTCTTGCATCTTTTCGACGAAAGGTTGGCGCATGGGTTGTAGCGCTTCCGAGCCGCCAAACATCGCTAGCATGCCACCAAACTGAGAGCCTTCAATTACTTCCACTAGGGAATCAAATGCTGGATTTAAATCTACTTTCTCAATTACTGGTTGAAGATCGATGTTCACACCGCCCGCCATTTCTTTATTCAAGAATCGGTCAATGTTCGCTTCAGTAAAAAACTGTTCCATCATCAGGTTTTTGATAGCCAGTTTAAACTCTTCAAATCGTGCGGGGATCACGCCAGAACCGTATAATCCAGGCACTTTCTCAAACAGCATATGGATGGCAAGCCAGTTGGTGATGGCGCCTGAGAACGCAAACAGCCCTGCATACCAAAGATAGTCGTTTTGTAATTGATGACCTCCAGCCATCAAAGCGATAGCAAGGACATTCGTTAGCAAACTTTTGTTCATAGTGACCAGTTATATGTGAATATCGGAATAAATAAGTGGGCCTGATTCTATACCTAAGTCACATTGAGATGCTAGGTTTTGCCGTGATGAGTGACCGTGTTGCGAAGGGATAAAAATGGATGTACAGAAAAACAAAACCCGACAATCATTGTCGGGCCACTGCTTTTTCTTAGAAAAACTAAGATTCTATTTTTAATTTTAGATGCGGTAGATCTTACAACAAAGTTGGCATTTCCATCTTTCTGAGTAGCCAAATAGCTTGTCAGCCCAACTTGGTTTGAGTTGTACGATCTGCATTGAACCACATTTACACATAAGCTAATTACCTTATTGTTAATATAATAACTAAGCCATCTATTGAGTATAGCTGTTTCTCAAAAAGTGAAATGACAAATGAAGACGGCTCAATACTCTGTATTGTGTTCATTGCAATGGATACGCAACGAGGCGGTATATTAGCAGAAAAAGTGTGAGCTTTATCATGGAGAGTGTTTCATATATGAGAAACCACAATGGCTATATGAGCGTCTAGCCATGGATTAAAATAAAAAACGGCGCTTAAAGCGCCGTTTTTATTGAGCTTATCACTCGTTAAGAAGCGTGTTGATTGTCTAGCTCTTCAGCGATAAATCCGCCAGTTTGATGCGCCCAAAGCTGGGCGTAAATGCCGTTATTCGCAATGAGTTCTTGATGAGAACCTTGTTCAACGATGCTGCCTTTATCTAGCACGATGAGGCGATCCATTTGTGCGATGGTCGATAATCGGTGAGCGATAGCAATAACCGTTTTCCCTTGCATTAACTCATTCAAGCTTTCCTGAATCGCTGCTTCGACTTCTGAATCCAGGGCCGATGTGGCTTCATCCAATACCAGCAATGGTGCATCTTTGAGTAGCACACGAGATATTGCGATACGCTGACGTTGGCCGCCAGACAGTTTCACACCACGTTCACCAACTTGCGCATCGTATCCGACATTACCAAATGGGTCGGTCAGAGTTTCGATAAACTCATGGGCATGCGCTTGCTTAGTGGCTTTCAGCAAATCTTCTTCTGTCGCATCTGGATTGCCATACAAAATATTGTCTCGAATTGAACGGTGTAACAGAGAAGTATCTTGGGTCACCATACCGATCTTTGAGCGCAAAGAGTCTTGTGTGACTTCTGAGATGTTCTGTCCATCGATCTTAATGCTGCCGTCTTCGACATCGTGGAAACGAAGTAACAAGTTCACCAAAGTCGATTTCCCGGCGCCGGAGCGCCCAACCAAGCCTACTTTCTCTCCTGGTTTGATGTTGAGGTCGAGATGGCTAATCACGCCTTTGTTCTCACCGTAATGGAAGCTGACGTTATCAAAGTGAATGCCTCCTTCAGTGACAACCAAGTCTTTTGCGCCTGGTTTATCTTTAATATCAATAGGCTTAGAGAGCGTTTTCATTCCATCGACAACGGTTCCCATGTTTTCAAAGAGGGCGCCAACTTCCCACATTATCCACATAGACATACCGTTTACGCGCAATGCAAGACTAACAGCAATCGCAATCGCGCCAACGCTAATGGCACTATCCAACCACAGGTAAATCGATAAAGCAGCAACGGAAAATACCAAAATATAGTTTGAGATCTCTACAGCGACGTCGAAGCCGGTCACTAGGCGCATTTGACGATAGACCGTATTCAAAAATCCTTTCATGCCTTGCTCGGCATATTGGGTTTCGCGCTGGCTATGAGAAAACAGTTTGACGGTTTGAATATTGGTATAACTGTCGACGATACGCCCTGTCATTGTCGAACGTGCATCGGCCTGCGCTGAAGCGACGTCTTTGAGCTTAGGGACAAAATAGATTTGGATAGCGATGTAAGCGAGTAGCCAGACGATCATTGGGATCATCAAACGCCAGTCTGCCGTCGCTAACATAATGATCATGCTGGTGAAGTAAACCGTAACGTAAACAAACACATCCATAGCTTTCATCACGGTTTCGCGCACAGCTAATGAGGTTTGCATGACTTTCGTTGCGACTCGACCTGCAAAATCATCTTGATAGAAGTTCAAGCTTTGATTGAGCAAATACCGGTGTGCAAGCCAGCGGATAGACATTGGGTAGTTGCCCAATAACGTTTGATGAACGAGCAACGAGTACAAGATCACCAATATAGGCATGACAACCAGCAATAAGGCTCCGTAGAAAATCAAATCCGATTTATTGTCTTGTAAGAACGTTTCTGGATTGCTGGTAGACAACCAATCAACCAGTTGTCCCATGGCGCCAAACAACATTACCTCAACAACAGCCACAATTGTGGCCATCAAAGACATGATGATCAAAGGCTTTTCATAACCACGAGTGTAATAACGCAGAAAAGCGAACATCCCTGAAGGAGGCTGATCCGGTGTAGATTTGGGGAACGGCTCTGTAAAGCCTTCAAATCGTTTAAACATAACTCATCCTAAAGTTAAAACAGTGCCATTTGGGGTGGCTAAATCCATCGATTCACGCTGCTTTGGACGAAACCGCGTGTATGAGAGTTTCTTGCCTGCTCCTCGATAAAGCAGACCGATTGACGAGAGGGGCGAAAAAATAGTCTAACCGATTGTGTCTTAAATGTAACTAGTTGGTTATGAGTGTGATTGTCTATGGTTCTGATTCTTATGATGAATTCTTATCATGTTCATCGTGGTGCCATAAAAGCTTAAACCTGCAAAGTGACAATAAAATTTAAGGGAAAATGAACTTAATGCAGCAAAAATTACTTTTGTGCAATTAAATTAATTGTCAAAACAGCAAAACTGAAGTTAACAATAAATTTACAATCTCCTCATTCTAGTGATAAGGAATGTATTGGATGCTATTACACGAATCAGTGACCCAATTTGCTAATGGGAAAGAAGAAAGCACGCAAAGTGCTCAGCGCCAAACCGCAAACTGCGTAGTGATGGTGCCACCGAAAGAGTTTCGTTTTAATGAAGAAACCGCACAAGATAATGAGTTCCAACATAAAGTGTCACTCAGCCAAGAAGAAGTCTCACGTCGAGTAATGGCCGAGTTCGCGAGTATGGTTGCAACGCTGCGTCAAGAGGGCGTTCAAGTTGTTGAGTTTGATTATCCAACTTCAGATGTTGCGACGCCAGACGCGGTATTTCCAAACAATTGGTTTAGCACTACGCCAGATGGCACGTTGTACACCTTTCCAATGGCCTGTGAAAACCGTCAAAAAGAAGTACGTCCCGATGCGCTTGTGGCAGCACTAGCGCAAGCAGGGCGAGAAGTTCATCGACGCAGCAGTCTAACTGAATATCTTGATGAGCAAGCGTATTTAGAAAGCACGGGTGTGATGGTGTTTGACCACCTAAATAAAACGGTCTACGCCGCACTCTCACAACGTTGTGATCGTCTGGTTTTAGAAGATTACGCCGATCGTATTGGCTATGAACGAGTGATTTCTTTCCAAACTCGTTTGCCGTCTGGTGCGCCGATTTATCACACCAATGTGATGATGGCGGTTGGCGAACAGTTTTGCGTGATTTGTGACGAAGTGATCCCAGAATTTGAGCGTCGTTTTGTAATGAAGTCACTCGCCAAAGACAAGCAAGTCATCTCAATTTCGCTGGAGCAGATGAACCAGTTCTGCGGTAACATTCTGCAACTGGAAACGATCAACGGCGATAAGGTGATTGCGATGTCGCAATCGGCGTACGATGCATTCTCACCAGCACAAAGAAAGCAATTGGCAACGCACGGTAAATTGCTGCCATTCGACGTTTCTACCATAGAATCTATTGGTGGTGGTTCGGTTCGTTGCATGTTGGGTGAAGTGTTCTTACCGAATCGTAAAGCTGTGCTTTAATAAACTGCACATTTCTTTTCAGCCGCAGTGAAAGGCTGACGAAGCGTTCTCTTCAAGGGTTTTTAGCCGTTAGCTCTGTGGCAGTACAGACTAACGGCTTTTTTGCGCTTTTTTGTTTTCTGACGATTTGCATCGGCGCCGCTTGGTTTAAGCGCCTAAAATAGGATGGTTCACCTAACAGATTGTGGTAATTGTGGTAAAGTCCGCGCCTGCGTTTTACCGCATCTTCAATGTTTTTATTGCCTCTTCAACCAAAAGTACAAGGTTTCGCTAATGCCATTTTCTACTCTCTCATTGAGTTCTGAGCTGATTCACGCACTGCCAAAAGACTTCAAGAAACCGACCGATATTCAAGCGTTGGCCATTCCTGAGCTGTTGGCTGGTCAAGATCTATTGGCTTTGGCAAATACAGGCAGCGGCAAAACCCTTGCTTATGGTTTGCCTTTGTTGGAAAAGCTGGGTGTCAATCCAGAGCAAAAAGCGCTGATTCTTGTGCCAACTCGTGAGCTGGCAATGCAAGTGAGTGAAGCAATTAACCAAGTTGGTCAAGTTCTTGAACTCAACGCAGTGTGTTTGTGTGGCGGCGTTGATAAAGAGCAACAACAGCAGGCGCTAGCGACAAATCCTCATATCCTTGTCGCGACGACAGGTCGTTTGGTTGATCTGGCAAAAGACGGTTTAGACTTAAGCAATATCCACTACCTAGTGCTGGATGAGGCGGATCGTTTGTTGGATATGGGCTTTTGGCCTGACGTGCAAAATATTGCGGGGCTGATTTCAAACCAGCGCCAAACCGCAATGTTCTCCGCAACGTTTTCAGATGAGTTGAAGGGTAAAGCGAAGCTGCTTATGCAGGCACCAAAGCAAGTTGCAGCGCATCAAGAAAACAGCACCAACCAAGATATTGCTGAAACGCTGTACCTCGTTAACAAAGGCAGTAAAACCAAGGCATTGATTGAACTGATTCAAAAAAACGCGTGGACTCAGGCATTAGTCTTTATTGGTGCGAAAGAGAACGCCGATGGCTTAGCGAAGAAGCTGAATAAAGCGGGCATCTCAACCAATGCGCTGCATGGCAATAAGAGTCAAGATGAGCGAGAAGAAGCTCTGGCGCAGTTTAAATCTGGGCAAATTCAGGTGTTGATTGCCACCGATCTACTAGCGCGCGGCATTCACATTGAGCAATTGCCTGTAGTGATCAACTTTGAACTGCCAATGCATGCAGAAACTTACGTTCACCGAGTAGGGCGTACCGCTCGCGCTGGCGAGCAAGGTGTGGCGGTGTCATTGGTTTGTCATGGTGAAATGGACGCACTAAGCGCGATTCGTCACCTGACTCAACGTGCATTACCAGTGCAAGATCTGGCAGGTTTTCCAGTAACGGATAAGCCATCAACTGGCGAGAGCAAACGCGCGCCACGCGATAAAAAAGCCAACCGCCGAACTAATGCTAAGAAGAGCATTAAGCAGTTCCAAGGTAAGTCGAAACGCCCAGCCCCGAGTGCGAAGTAAACCAAAAAAACACGCTCTGACGGCATAGTCGGTTCAGAGCGTGGCTTAAATTTTACTTTGGGGTGTTAACCCACAGTTGGGCCAACCAAGCGCATTTCCCAATCTTCAACTTCGCCAGTTTCTAGGCGGCGCTCGACCAACTTGCCCCAAGACTCGACTAACGGCAGCTCAGACAGCTGAGTGAGTTCTTTTCTATCTAAACAGCCAGTGAAAACCGCGCCCATGATGCGAGCCAGTGGCCATTCTGGATAAGGTCTTTCGCACAGAATAATCTCGTCGCCTGCACCGATATCGCCTTCTTCCAACACTCGGAAATACCAGCCTGTTCGAAGCGTATCTTGCAGTCTTCTCGCCATATCGTGTTGGTCAAAGCGTACGTTAAGTTTCCAACAAGGCATGCGACCTTGCGACACTTCCAGTAGTGTTGAGCCGATGCGAATTTTATCTTTCAAGCAAATCGTGGATTCGGTGACGCCTTCGGAGCTGATGTTTTCGCCAAAGCCGCCGGCGGATTGGAAAATGGTTCTTTCGCCTAATTCTTGTTGCCAGATTGGGTAGTGCTCGCTTGGGTAAATATGAAGCGCTTTTTGAATGCCACCATGAAAGCGCGGATCACCTTGCTCATCACTGATAAAACCGAGCTCTGTTGCATGCTGGCGCTCAGGCAGCACTTGTTTGTTGATTGCGCTTTGCGCACCATGAGCATAAGGGACGGTTTTCCCTGCTAGCACAGCTTTTACGACGCCGATTTTCTTCATGTAACCTCCTTATTATTTGAATGAGAGATAAAGTGTTTACCTTCATTCGCGATGCGGAGCATGATAGCCTAGTAAACTTGTGTCGGTGTAGGGGTGAAAAGACAACTAACAATGCTAACTCGCCAAATTGATTCGAAGTCAGGCGTCGTCACCTCCAATGAGATGATGGCCGCGAATTCCCATTCTCCTGTTTTAGTGAAAACCATCGACATGCCAAAAGGTTACATTGATGCGCTGCATCAACACACTTGGCATCAAATCATCTTTCCTATCAAAGGGTTATTGCAAACACAAACGGAGCATTATCAGCATTTGGTTCCGCACACCTCTGCGTTATTTGTTCCTGCGGGTGTTCAACACGAGTCGATTGCTCTAAGCAACACGATATTTGTTGGTATTTACCTCAACCCTGAGTTTGGCGCAACGTACGAGCCACAAGTGAGAACCATTGCTTTAACGTCGTTTTTAAATGAGCTTTTACAAGAGATCCGCAGACAGTGTGAAGGTGAGACAAGCCACGAAGAAGTGCTGCATTTGCTGGCGGTGCTGCATGATCAAATTTTGAAACGCAACGTGCAGACATTTCAGTTATTGCTGCCACAAGACAGACGACTAAAACTGATTTTCGAGCAGTTGACCGACGAGCCCGCGTTGAGCTGTTCGCTAAAAGAGTGGGGGGAGAAAATTGGGGCGTCTGAGCGTACTTTATCACGGCTGTTCGCCAAGGAATTCAACACTTCATTTCTACTTTGGCGGCAACAAATTCGGCTAATTTACTCGCTTTCTTTGTTAGATGAATCGTTGCCAATCCAAGCCATTGCAGACCTAGTGGGTTATCAAAACGACTCATCCTACATCAAAGCATTTAAAGCCTATTTTGATATGACGCCACAACAGTTTAGAGTGAACGGCGCATCGCGCAGGTCGAAATACAGAGCTTCGACTTCACTTAATGCTTTTGAGTAGAAGTCGCGAAACTTCCTTTTTGAATTTCAATTACATGGTATGAATAACAATGGCACCAACGATAAATACTCGAGTGAATCAATTCTGTTTTGGTCAACCCAAAACGTCGCTGTCGTTGGAAAAAGAGCCCCTCAAACCGCTTGCTCAGGGCAAGGTTCGGGTGCGACTGGAAGCCACCAATATTAACCCAAGTGACTTGCTTTCCATTCATGGTGTTGGGCAATACCGCCGCGTTCACGTACCACCTCGCGTGCCGGGATTTGAAGCGGTTGGGCGTGTGGTGGAAGTCAGTGCAGTTGATCAAACTGACCTTCAAGTTGGGCAAAAGGTGTTGGTGGCGATGAGTGGGACTTGGCAATACTACATAGATGCCTCGCCTGAGAATCTTTTTCCGCTACCTGAGAGTTTGGAGAACGGCTATGCCTGTCAGTTGTACATCAACGCGTTAACCGCGTGGGTGATCACCACTAAAGTAGCTAAGTTGAACAAAGACGATGTGGTGATCATCAATGCAGCAGGGTCAGCGATCGGTAAGATATTTGCCCAGCTCGCCCATTCACTGGGTTTTGCACTGATTGCTGTGACTTCAAAGCCAGAAAAGTATCCGTACGATACGATTCCAGTGTTGGACGCAAAACAAGACTTACACGCGCAACTGCAAACGCGCAAACTGCCACAACCAACGGTCGCTCTGGACGCGATAGGTGGTGAGGCTGGCACGGATCTTATTCGTACTTTGAAAGAAAACGACCAATACATCAACTACGGAACATTGTCGTTAACGCCTTATACGCCTGAGTTTTTTGAATCGATGAAGGCCAACAACATCGACTTTAGTACATTCTTTTTGCGGTATTGGGAAGAATCGGTAGGTAAAGGCGGGAGAAAGACGGTGTTCGCTGAAATGTTAGAACATTTTATTAGCAGCGACATAAAGTTAAACGTTGCATATTATCTGCCGTTAGAGGACTTTCAAACAGCGATTGAAATGGTTGAGCGACGCTCGTCAGCAGTGTCAGGAAAAATCATTTTGACGCTGTGAATTACAGTGAGCCTGTTGAGAAAAGGGAGGATAAAATCCTCTTTTTTATGGGTTTACTTGTAATGATTGGGCTATTTTAGATGGAAGATTTGCTCTGTTTCGAGCGATGTCATCGCACGTACTTGACGCCAAATGTAATAAAAAATACCGAACATCATCAACATACTTGGGATGGCAATCATTGGGTAACTGTACAGCGTCATTTTCCCTAACTCTTCGTTAAAGGCAGCAGTACCAGAAGGGCTAGTCACAATCCAAGTCGCAAGGAAGTAGTTCATTGCAGATGAGAACGCAAAAGTACTTGCAAACAGGTAGTTAGAAGACATAAGGCAACGTTCGAACGCATCGGTTTTACCATTTTCTTTTAAACGTTGGTTAATCAACGCGAGATTCAACACTGTGTCATTCAGTACTAACTTCTGCATCAGTGGGTAGCGGGTAAACGTTGAACCCAAAACCGCTAAACCGATCAGGCCAGGAATCAGGGCTTCTTTTAGTGCTAACCAGCGTGTATCAAGCTCTAACAAGCCGATGCCACCAGTTAGTAGAACACTGATAAAGCCCAGAGCAGAAATAAAGTTAAATTTCTTGTTACGGACAAGGTCCATACCGCCATAAATGATAGGAAATAGCAAAGCGACAACCAGCGCCATTGCTGTCCCTAGATGCTCATCGCCACTAAACTTCATCAAAATGAAGGAAGGGATAAATACGTTGAAAAGGATTTCAAATAAGGGATTCGGCTTTTTCGCCGTCGTGTTACTCATAATGTTTTACTGACTCTACTCTATGTCGGCTGTTATTGTACTTTGACAAGAAGTGTTCATCTAGTCGCGCTTGATGTAAAGCGTTAAAGCGTCGAGTTGTGTAACGACTTATGAAATAGACCGGAGCATAGCCAGTTAGTTTACATGGTTGACTACTTTTTGTGTCTTAATGACTCTCCTTCTGTGCGATGATCTGATTACGCGCTCTGAATAATCGAGTTGCCACTGTGTTGTGGTTGAGCCTCAAGGCTTGGGCAATTTCATCATGATTCAACCCAGCCACTAAGCTCAAGAGCAACGGCTCTCGGTATTTGGGTTCGAGAATCATCATTTGTTTTTGAAGCCAATCTTGGGCCATGTCGTAGTCACTGCCAGGGTAGGTTTTTGTCTGTATTGCACACTCATCAATGTCGACAAAATCGTACTGTTTTCTATCAAAGCGCCGAGCATTCTCACGACGCAAAATAGTAATGAGCCAAGACTTCGCGGCGTTGGGGTCATTTAATTTATCAAAGAATCGCCACGCTTTCAGAAAGGTTTCTTGCGCTAAATCTTGAGCAAGGTGGTGATCTTTGCATAACCAATACGCGAGACGGTAGATCTCTTGGTATCGCTCTTTCGTCAGTGCTTCGTAACGTTTACGTTTTTCCATAGCATTAAGATAAAAAGTTTGGAGAGCACGTTGTGTCTGCCAGATGAACGACAACCCTTTTTATCGCTTTTACAGTGATAAAAAGGGTTGTTCGATTAGGAAGACAAATTCGAAGAGTTAACCTTCCAAATATCGAAGGGTGACTCTGATTTCTTTCTTACACGCTTAAAATGGTTGGTTGGAAAAGCGTGAGTACTGGATGGCATCTGCGACTTCCTGAGCTTTAGACTCTGAAGTCATAAGGTGAAGTAGCTTAAGAGCAGCTTGATAGCTAACTAGGCTACCGTTCGAAGTGATAACGCCATCATCAATGACAAAATTCTGGTCGACTTGTACTTTGACTGCAGGGTAATCTCTTTGAAAGCCGTTTTCACCTCCGGCCCAAGTTGTTGCTTGTTTGCCGTTTAAAAGGCCAGCTTCGGCTAACAAATACGCGCCAGAGCAATTACTTGCCATCCAATCTGCCGCCTTTGAGGTAGTTTTAATAAAGTGAATGAGATCTTTATTTTCGATTAGTGCATCCATGTCATAGCTGGATGTTAAAACCAATACGTCGAGTTCCGGCAGATCACCAATCCAAGCATCCACACCAATTTTTAATCCCTCTTCAGTGGTGATGGTTTTCTGATCAGAGACGGAAATGGTGAGCACGTCATAATCACTAAACCAAGTGAGACGACTTGCGACGCCAAAAACCTCTAAAGGCGCAGTAACATCAGAGGTCAGTACGCCATCGTAAACCAGAATACCAATTCGTTTATCTGCGGCATGTGCTGTTTGAAGCATCCCAAAGAATAGGACTAGTGTCGCTATCAATAGTTGTAGTGCATTCTTCAATCCGTTTTTACCCATGGTTTTTTCCTCGTTAACAGAGCATCAAGTTATTGAGGTTCATTATATTTAGGCTAATTAGTGATTGAAGAGCCACTTGGTCTTTACTAAAGTGAATAAAATTCATGAATAGAGTTCATTGGTTATATGGATAAGATACGGTCCCTACGATTTTTTATTGCCACTTTAGATGGCGGTAGTTTTGCTGCGGCTGCCAAAGTGTATGGCACTGACCCTTCGACCGTGAGCAAAGCCATACATCGTCTTGAAAGCGATTTGGGTATACAGCTTTTTCAACGTTCTACGCGACAGAGCCGCCTGACAGAAGCTGGTCGTAGGTACGCAAATACTGCTAGGTTTGTACTAGAGGAGCTGGCGGCATGTGAGGATTCATTAAAAAGTCACAATGATGCGCTTTCAGGGCAGCTTAAGATTAATGTGCCAGTCTCGTACGGTCGCCTCTATATTCGTCCTTTATTAAAAGAGTTTTGTCGCCGCTACCCTAACATCACTATCGATATTCATTACGATGACGCCTACGTTGATATTATTGAGCAAGGTATTGATGTGTCGATTCGCTCTGGTGTCGTTCACGATAGTCAATTGATTGTGCGTCAGCTGAGCCCTATCGATTTTATCATTTGTGCCAGTCAGGATTACTTAGCGCGCCATGGTGTTCCGAGTGGCCCGGATGTATTCAATGACCATTCTTGGGTTCGTTTTCGTTTTAAACAAACGGGGAAACTGTTGCCGATTCGGATGCCAGAACCAGACGGTGCGAGTGAATATGACCCCGAAAGAAACTATATTGTAAATGACGGTGAATCCATGGCAGAGCTTTGCGCAGAAGGCTTAGGATTAACTCAGATCCCTCATTTTATCGCGAGAGACTGGCTTAAATCGGGGCGTTTAGTGCCGATATTTCCGAGCATGCGCCAAGCAGGAAATGGCGTGTATCTTCTCTATGCCAACCGGGAATATGTGCCTGCACGAGTTAGGGTGTTCATCGATTTTATCACTCAAGCAATACAGGATATGGATGAAACGCCATTCCATACTTGGGCTGAAACGTTGCCGATTTATCGACCGAACCAAGGCGATTGAAAACTTCATGTGAGTCTTTGGTTAAAACCCCCTAAGCTATATGGCGCTTTTATTGGTTTTTGTTAGTTTATTGGGCGTTATTATCGAAAAGCGCAGTTTGCTCTTCGTCACTCATAAAGGAAAGACAATGCCAACTAAGATCTTAGTGCCTGCTTTGGCCCTACTTCTCAGCGCATGTGGCGGCGACGGGGAGTCGTCAGCCCCAGCAGAAAGCGGCTCACAAAACACAGGTTCCACATCGTCACAAGGCACATTTGCCGAGCAGATGCTTGCAGCGGTCAACAGCGCCCGCTCTACTACACAACAGTGTGGCGCAACCACCATGCCACCTGTTGGGGCCCTGACTTGGAGCTACGATTTGGAAAGCGCCGCTTATCGACATTCAAGCGATATGGCGAACAGCGATTTCATGAGCCACACAGGCTCTGATGGCAGCAAAATGTCAGATCGAGTTAACGCAACGGGTTATGCTTGGAGCGCCATTGGTGAGAATGTCGCCGTAGGGCAAAGCAGCATTAACGCCGTCATTAATGCTTGGTTATCGAGTGAAGGTCACTGCCTTAATATCATGAGTGCGGATTTTGATCAGATGGGCGCGTCGCTTGTCGAAAATCACTCTGCACGCTACGGATATTACTGGACTCAGGTTTTTGCCAAACAGCGCTAATGCGATAAAGAAGCCTGATAGATAAAATAAAACGCCAGCAGTCACTATCTGCTGGCGTTTTATTATTTACATCTCTTTTAGCTTGTCAGGTTACGAAGTTTTGGGTCATCCGCCAGGTATTCAACAAATTCAATCTCAAAACCGGCAGGGTCAACAAAATACACATTTTTGCGGTATGGTTCATCAGCACCAGGTTGGGCAATCGGATAACCTGCATCGGTTAGTCTTTTGATGATTGCATCGACGTTGTTGGTCACATAAGCAAAATGCGCTAGCCCAACTTGGTGCCCGCTCAACTCGCGGTTTTCTCCTTCGCCATGGTCACTCATGGCTATGTATTGATACTCGTCGCCAAAATGTAGCCAGTTTCTTGGCTTGCCACTCCATTCGCCTTTACCTTCATCACGCACGTACCAATGTGGAAATGCAGTTTGGTAAAACTTCAGCATTTCAGGGATATCTTTCACGACTAAGTTAATATGTTCTAGTTGGATCATGATGTGCTCCTTTTTGTCATTTTCTAGCCAACGATGAATATGCTAAAACCTCAAGTAAAGTTGAGGTAAAGGGCTTTTTTAAAATTTTTTAGGGTTGATATCTTTGGATCTGGATACATTGAGAGATTCGGTGGGTTTGGTGCTTTGAATCTGAGAGCTGGGTTAGGGGCTTGCAACCTTGTTTCACCTTTTGTTTGTTCGTGTTCTTGCTAATCATTTTCGATCGAGTTTGTGGTGAGTAGATTCCCAGCCTCACCTAGGTTCGCGGGAATGACGGAAAGAGAGTGCTAAACGAAGAGCGTCATTCTGAAAGAGCCTAAGCGAGTATTCAGAATCTACTTTCAGTGTGTTGTTATGTTGCGTTGTGAATTGAACTATCCGCGAGCACAGAACCAGTTCCTCCCTTTTGAGCTCTGCGTGTTGAGAGCTTCGGAGTTTGATACAAGGGGAGGTTAGGTGGGGTTGCTGGTTGAATGTTGGGTAAGGTGCTTGCAACCTTGTTTCACCTTTTGTTTGTTCGTGCTACTCATTTTCGATCGAGTTTACGGTGAGTAGATTCCGAGTCTCACCTAGGTTCGCGGGAATGACGGGGAGAGAACGCTAAACGAACAGCGTCATTCTGAAGGAGCCTAAGCGAGTATTCAGAATCTATTCGCAGCGCGTTGTGATGCTGGTGGAGTGAACTGAATTATCCGTGATTGTAGAGCCATTCCCTCCAGTTTGAACTCGGAGCGCTGAGAGATTTGCTTACACCTCTCCCCAAACCAAAAAAGCCAGCAGTTAATATCTGCTGGCAAAGTCTTTGGGCTTCTAGGTTTTTTGATTGTATTTCTTGTTACTCATCGCTGTCACGGTGCCCCGATTGGTTTTCCGGGGAAGAAAACACAGCACCGTGCGCTTTGTGCTCAAGAAATTGGAGATTAACCTTGCTTACGGATTAGGTAGTCAAATGCGCCTAAGCTTGCTTTTGCACCTTCACCCATCGCAATGATGATCTGTTTGTAAGGAACGGTTGTTGCGTCACCGGCTGCGAACACACCTTCTAGGCTCGTATCGCCACGGCTACCGACCTCGATTTCGCCGCGCTCAGATAGCGCTACTTCTGAATCTTTTAGCCATTCTGTGTTTGGTACTAGACCGATTTGAACAAAGATACCTGACAGTTCAATCTCTTTGATCTCATCTGTGTTGCGGTCTTTGTACTTCAAGCTTGTTACGCGAGTACCGTCACCCACGACTTCTGTTGTTTGCGCCATCGTGATGATGTCTACGTTTGGTAGTGAGTTCGCTTTGTCGATAAGCACTTGGTCTGCACGAAGTACGTCTGCAAATTCAAGAACCGTTACATGTTCTACAATACCAGCAAGGTCGATAGCAGCTTCGATGCCTGAGTTACCACCACCGATAACTGCGGTTTTCTTGCCTTTGAACAGTGGGCCGTCACAGTGTGGGCAGTACGCGACCCCTTTGTTGCGGTACTCTTGCTCACCCGGAACGTTCATTTCACGCCAGCGTGCACCAGGGCTTAAGATGACACTCTTACTCTTCAGCGTTGCGCCGCTTTCAAGTTGGATGTGAATCAAACCATCTTCTGTATGTGCTGCGCCCATTAGCTTCTCAGCTTGTTGCTCAGTCACGACGTCTACGTCGTATTCTTTTAGGTGTTCTGCTAGGTCAGTTGCTAGTTTTGGACCTTCAGTACGTTTTACCGAAATGAAGTTCTCGATTGCCATGGTGTCCATAACCTGACCACCAAAACGCTTAGCAACAACGCCAGTACGAATACCTTTACGAGCAGCGTATAGTGCAGCTGCGCTACCACCAGGACCACCGCCGACAACAAGCACGTCGTATGGGTCTTTTTCGCTCAGTGCTTTCGCCGCTTTCTCGCTCGCGCCGTCATCCACTTTGTTTAGGATTTCAGTCAGAGACATACGGCCTTGACCGAATAGCTCACCGTTCACGAATACACTTGGTACTGCCATGATGTCGCGTTGTTTCACTTCATCTTGGAACAAACCACCGTCGATCATGGTTGCTTTTACTTTCGGGTTGATCGCCGCCATCATGTTGAACGCTTGAACCACGTCCGGACAGTTTTGACACGACAGTGAAATGAAGATTTCTACGTCTAGATCTTTGTCTAGTGCTGCGATTTGCTCAATCACTTCTGGCTCTAGTTTGATTGGGTGACCGCCAGAGTGAAGCAGTGCCAATACTAGAGAGGTAAATTCGTGACCCATTGGCAAGCCTGCAAAGCGTAGTGCTGTGCCTTTTGCTGGGTTAGTTACCGCCATCACTGGTTTACGTGCGCTTGCGTTGTCGTCACGTTCAACGGTGATTAGGTCGCTCATCTCTGCGATTTGGTTCGCCAGAGATAAAATGTCATTCGATGCTTTGCTTTCATCTAGACTAACCACTAAACGAACTTCTTCTTTTACATTAGCCAGATATTGTTTGAGTTGTTGTTGGATCGCTTGGTCTAACATAGTTGTTACTACCTTAATTAAAACTAAAAAGTGGTTACTGTAGATAAAACCTGAGGGGGAGAGAGCAAATCAGGCAGAAGGTCGTCAAGGTATCTAACCTGAAGTGCTCTCTAATTCAGTTCTAATCAGAAAAAGGAAATCGGGAACTGATTAGAACTTAAATTTCAGTGGCTTAGATTTTGCCAACTAGGTCTAGTGATGGAGCTAGTGTCTCTTCACCTTCTTTCCATTTAGCTGGGCAAACTTCGCCTGGGTGCGCTGCTACGTATTGAGCTGCTTTCACTTTGCGTAGTAGGTCTTCCGCGTCACGACCGATACCTTCAGCAGTGATTTCCATTGCTTGGATAGTACCTTCTGGGTCGATTAGGAACGTTGCACGGTCTGCAAGACCTTGACCTTCACGCATCACACCGAAGTTGTTTGTGATGTTGCCTGTTTGGTCGCCAAGCATGTAGTACTGAATCTTACCGATTGTGTCTGAGCTGTCGTGCCATGCTTTATGAGTGAAGTGTGTGTCAGTAGATACTGAGTAAACTTCTACGCCACGTTTTTGTAGCTCTTCGTAGTGGTCTGCTAGGTCGCCCAGTTCTGTTGGACATACAAACGTAAAGTCTGCTGGGTAGAAGAAGAATACTGCCCATTTACCTAGAACGTCTTGTTCTGTTACTTCAACGAATTCGCCGTTTTTGTACGCTGTAGCTGCAAATGGTTTGATTTGAGTATTAATCATAATTTACTTTCCTTTGAATGTTTTAAGCTGAGCTGTTGTTGCTTTCGGAAAGTATATTCTCATCGGAGTGTGTTTAAGGAAAATCGCTTGTAACTATCCTATTGATAGCCATTTCCTATTTCACTTGATAGGGAAATCCGATGTAAGTGAGTTTGCTTTGATAGGTTTTATTGAAGATGAAGGCAGAGTAGCAATAGAGAATACCGATGATGACTTTGAGTAGATCTTCTAGCTAAGATCGAAAGAGCCTGCATCTCGGCAGGCTCTTTCTAATAGGGAGTGGATACGCTGATGCGTCTATTTTGTCAGCTCAGATTATCGAGCACTTTGCCACACAGCTTCTTCAGCATGATCATTTCATCCAACTCTAAGGTGATTTTACACATCATGGCGTTTGGCACTGACTTGGCTTGTTCCTTAAGATCACGACCTTGTTCTGTTAGGTTGAGTACGCGAACACGCTCATCGGTTTCACTGCGACCACGCTCTACATAGCCTTTTGCTTCTAAGCGTTTAAGCAGCGGCGTGAGTGTGCCTGAGTCCAAATGCAGTTGTGACCCCAACTCTTTCACACTGGCACCGTCTTTCTCCCACAGCACCATCATCACTAAGTACTGCGAATAAGTCAGATCAAGCTCGTCCAGCAACGGGCGGTAAGCTCGGATCACTGCGTTTGCTGCGCTGTAGAGCGGGAAGCAAACTTGGTTTTCGAGTAAGAGTTTATCGTCGTCGGTCATGGTGTTGTCGGTGTAACACTGGCTCATTAGCGTTGCCTACCTGCTCACAGAGAAAGAGAGTCATAAAATAAATTGTGCACAATATAGTTGCAAACGATCTTTACTTCGATATAAGATTGCAAGCAATTAAATTGTGCGCAACTTAAATTAAGAAGGACACTCGCATGACTACTCTATACAAAACTCAAGCTACCGCTTTGGCTGGTCGTAATGGTCAAGTAAAAACAGATGATGGTCTTCTCGATCTAGAGCTGTCATACCCAAAGGAAATGGGCGGCACAGGCGCAGCAACTAACCCTGAGCAGCTGTTCGCTGCGGGTTATTCAGCGTGTTTTTCTAACGCGATTCTGCACGTAGCGCGTGAAGGTAAAGTAAACCTGAAGAGTGCACCCGTAACAGCGCAAGTGGGCATCGGTCCGAACGATACCGGCGGCTTTGCACTGACAGTGAGCCTAGCGGTAGAGCTAGACATGCCACAAGAACAAGCGCTAGAGCTAACGCGCATTGCACACCAAGTTTGCCCATATTCAAACGCAGTTCGTGGCAACATTGATGTGGCAGTAACGGTAAACGGCGAAGCGATTTAAGCGGTTCTTATCACTGCACAAAGACAAGAAAGCCTGCAAGTACGCAGGCTTTTTTTGATTGGTATGAGTCGAGAATACTTAACGCGACTCTAACGGGTAAGAGCGGTAGCTCCACATGCCGTAGGTACGCAGAGCATCGCGGTAGATACCAAGCAGCTCACTATCGCTGGCTTTGGCTAAGTCTTTCAGTGGCTTGTCTGGGTAGCTCACAGTGTCGAAAGTGATGCCTTGTGGGCCAGTTTGCCAGCTTGCGATTTCAAACAAGGTTTGACCACGGCGCACATGGCTCGCGGAACTGATGATGGTCGCGTGTTTGATGTTATGACGCGCCAACGCGTAGCTGCTGAATAGGGCGTTACCTACCGTGCTGGTGGCGTAGTTTTCTTCAATGATGCGATCTTTGCTGATGCCTTTTTCAATCAGCCAATCCGCCATTAACTTGCCTTCGGTTTTGTGGTTCTTCGGTACGCCGCCCGTCAACACGATCAACGCGTCTGGGTTTGCTTTCGCCATTGCTAGCGTGGTTTCCAAACGCTCAACCAAGATTTGATGCATTGAACCATCTGGGTTCAGCGCGTATCCCAACGTGACTATAGCGCCTTTGTCATCCAATTTGCCTTTATCGGCTTTCTCTTTTAGTGGCGTTGCAAGTACGCGGTCTACGGTGTCGAAGATGCGTTGGATATCTGCCGCTTTACCTGCATTGAGTTTAGTGAGCGTCGCCATGTGTTTTGCTGATTCCGCTTGGTTGCCCTCAAAGCGTTGCCACACTGCTAAGTAGGCGTGCAAATCCACATCGTCTGGCGCAACAGAAAGGGCTTGTTCAAACAGTTCAATCGCGCGGTCTGCATTCTTGTTGTAGATCTGCGCGTTTGCTGCAGAAATCAGTAGGTCAGTACGGTACGGCTCAAGTTTATACGCTTCAAGCAAGCGATCGGTAACAATCTCCATGTTGCTCGGCATTTTGGCGGTAAAACCCGCATGCGAGATACGCGCAGGGGATTTGAATGCTTGTACCGCGTCATTCAGCAGTTGGTCGACAACCTGACGTTTAGTGACGATCTGTGAGTAGTCGGCGGAAGATTGGACGGCAGCATCGTTAGCCGCGATAGAGTATGGGGCAGCAGTCAGCGCAATCACGCTACCAAGAGCAATGGCAAGTAAGTTCTTCTTCATGGAATGTCCTAGAGGTGCTGTAGTACCTAGTTTTTATTGTGCCTAGCGTTGTAGGTCGAACGGGGTCGATAGAATTTTTTCAGTCTAGGTTCGCTTCATGAATAATCTGTGAAATGAATCCCAACTCAGCCGAGCGAATGAATGCACGTGGTCAAAACGCGAAGTAGGATCACGAAAATATTGAGGTATTCGTTCGTGTTCTAAGTAATTGGATTAAAAGATAAACAGCGTTTGGAAGAACGGATTTAAGCAACCAGAGTAAGAAATGAAAAAGCCTGCAACGATGCAGGCTTTTGGTTTATTTGATCGCGGTGCAGAAGCTAACGTCTGCATGATGCGTTTGTGGGTCGAAGCTGTGGTAAAGCTCAAAGCAAGGACGGTCGTCGTTCTCAATACCGGATTCAATCACTTTACTCATGACATCATCCCACGCTTTTGAGTATTGGCTTGGGTCAGTAATGTGCTGGCGCATCACCGCATATTGACCGCCGGGGAAGTCTTGCAGCTCAATGCCTTTTGGAACTTCCGTATCTTCTGGCACCATCAAGCAGATATCAGTGCGACACTTCTCGTCTGGCGTGATTTCTGGGTTGTCGTGGTAGATGAAAATGCAGGTATTGCCCGCCAAACCTTTCATTCCTGCCCATTGATACAGGCGACCTGACGGCTCCTCATAGCCTTGGCCGTAAGGGCCGTTTACGCGAATGTAAGCCAGTTTTGCTTTTTCAAAGTTTTGCGTTTCCATTGTCATGCTCCATTTGGTGAGTTCAGAGCCAGTATATGAATCGCTTGGTGTTACTTCGTTTCCATTCTTGCGCAACGTGTGTCCAATCTTGCTGTTTCGTGCTAATTCAGAAAATTGCTGGTAGTTCTCACAGTCACGAAAGGCCGTAGGTGTAACGCCATAATGTTGTTTGAAGGCTTTGGCTAAGCTCTGTGAGCTAGAAAATCCGTACTCTAGAGCAATGTTTAATACCGGTTGCTTGGATTTGAATAAGTCATCGGCGGCGGCTTCTAGACGCAAACGTCGAATGAAATCGGCCAATGTCTCGCCTTGCACGGCTTTGAAGGTGCGATGAAAGTGATAAGGGGAAAGGTTCGCCAGCGCGGCCACTTCTGGCAGATTGAGTGGTTCATTAAAGTGTTGTTCTAAATAACGAATCACAGGAACCAGTCGTTGGTGGTAGTCGACGCGCATCGGGGTATTTCCTTGTTCTGTTCAGCTTGTTTTCTCTGCTCAAAGCCTACCGCAATCCAACAAGCTTGCAAGGGAGCTGGGTGAGAAATGCGTGGCGAGATGAGCGTCAATCAGTCACACTCAACGAACAGATGTTTAAGCAGAAACGTTGCGCTCATTATCTTTACTAACCGCTAGGACAATCATGATAGCTTGGAAACACACTCTGCCAGAGTACGAATGGCTCATTCATCAAGTTTGGTACTTGGAAGTGCCAGAGGGTGAAGTCATTGACCCCAAGCCGCACCTTATTCCAAACCCGCGTGCTCATTTACTCTTTACGTCACCAGAGCAAGGCTACAGCTACGACACGGGAGACACTAAGCTTGCTGGCAAAGGCTGCCACTTATTAACGGCTAACGAACACTTGCTGTTGTTGGAAGATACGGCTCCCATCAAGCGTATTGGTATCACCTTTCGCCCTGAGGGTTTGTATGCCATTGAATCGCGGTTTAGTGATGCATCCCGAGTTAGCGCAATTAACCAATGCGAATGGTTTGAGTGGCTTAACACAGCGTTTGATGTGCGCTTTCAACAAGGCTTATGGCAGTTAGAGTTGCAAGATTCACCGCAATGTTTGCTGGACTATATCAAGCGACATTTAGATGCGTTAGATATCGAACCTTGCCGTATCAAACCGTTTTTGGCATCGCAAAAAGCGGTGTCCGTGATGGATGCTCAGGCGCTACGTTCACCTGAGTTAGCGATGGATATTGATGAGATAGCCAAACAGTGCGCCTGTTCTCGAAGAACGCTTGAGCGCAGTTTCAAACAAGTGGTGGGGTTGAGCGTTAAGCAGTATCAACAAATGGCACGCCTAGAGCAGATGATTTTGACCCTCTACCAGCAACAAGAAGCGATTGATTGGGCGAGTTTCTCACAACAATTTGGTTTCAGTGACCAATCGCATTTGATTCGTACCCTCAAACAGCAGCTAAGAAAAACGCCAAGCAAATACTTGAAAAAGCGCGACTTAACCATCGATATCTATGGCGACTTTGAGTCATAATACATTGCCAATCAGCCCGAAATTTGTCGCAAAAATCCAATTTTTCTCTTATCCGCTGAGCTACTATTTTCAGCAGATAACGAGGTAACACATGTCATATCAAAAACTAAAACAAGGCGAAGCCATCCCATTTAACGAATCGTTGACTATCCAGTTGATTCAAGGCTCTGATCTACAAGATATTATCGAGATGCTGAACGACGATAAGGTCAATCAGTATCTGTTCTTCGCACCTGCTGACAACAGCCTGTATGAAGGTTTCTTTGGCCCTATTATTGAAAATACGGCACAAGCGATTAAAGACGATGTTTGGCCAGATAGCCCAACGTTCGTGATTCGTGACCAGCAAGGTCAGTACATGGGAATGTGTGCGGTGACCGCAGTGATGTTCTTAACCGGCAACTACGAAGTGGGTTATCAGTTACCTACTTGCGCATGGGGCAAAGGCGTTGCGACTCGCGCTTGTCAAATGATGACCGAGGTTGGCTTTACTGAGCTAAACGCCCATAAAGTCAGTGCCGATTGCTACGCTTCTAATGCTGGCTCTTACAAGACGTTAGAGAAAAATGGTTTTACTCAAGAAGGCCGTCAGAAAGACTACTACAAACGAGAGCAAGGCTTTGACGATAAACTTTACTACGGTATGACCGCAGAACAATTCGCGTCTTTAAATCGCTAATAATTAGCTGACAGAAAAGTAGTCAAAAACAAAGTAGGAACAAAAAAGGCCGTTAACCCACATGCTCGGGTTAACGGCCTTTTCTATATTCAGCGCTAAATGATTAAGACTTAGTTGCCTTGGTTTTGGCTTTGAAGCTTCTCTTTTGCTTCTTCAACCTTTGAGAAATCCAATCCCAACTCGTCTACGGCTTCTTTGATTAGCGCAGGGTTTTGCATCACTTGCGCCATCAGCATTTGTAGCTTCTCTTGTGGCAGACCTAGTTGGCTGATGGTTGCCATTGCTGCGAGCGGGTTTTGCGTCAGAGTCTGGAAGATTTCGTTGATCTGTTCATCGCTGATGTTGTTCTCTTTCAGCAAGGCGATAATTGGGTTCATCATATTTCCTTTCAATCAGTGTATGACTTGGTTGCCAGTATTTGTTCTAGCAGAATAATTGGGGCTCCCGCGCAATATTTCAATACCCTGTTAGCTCCATATAACCTGTCCCAGAATGAGAGCCCTCAATACGTACTGGGCCTTCCCAATAAAGCACAGAAAGCGGCATTTTCGCGTTCGGGTTGAGTGCAGAAACGGTAAGCTCGATTTGCTGCTTAGGAATCGACACCTGCCACTGGGTTGGATACTTTCGCCCTTGGATTTCTGTTTGATTGGTTGCCTCTAACTGAATGTCTTTCTGTGGGATAGCGATGCCAGAACCATCTTGCTGCATCAGCCTTGCACTGGAGTAACTGGATGATCCGGTTTTAGAATCACGCAATTGGAACACCACCAAGTTGGTGTCGTCACTCAACCTTAGGGCAAACCAGTCCCAGCCTTGTTGTGAGTCGAGTAAGAATTGCGAGCTCCACTCTCGGTCTATCCAACCTTTGCCCGACACTTGATGGGTTTCGCCGTCGATCGTGACCTCACCGGACACATCAATAAACGGTTGGCTGTAGTAATACGAAGCCACCTGACCATCGGCGCTTTTGGTGCTGTAACCTTGCTCGCCTTGCTTTTGATAAGGTGCGCTGCTGGTAAGCGTCAGCGAATAGCCAAACTGTTCGGAGTTCGCCTTCAATGTGGCAGGGAAGAGGTCGGTGGTTGAAGAGGTCCACTGCCAATCATCGAGATAAACTCGAAATGGTGAAGTGTCGACGCCAGCGAGGGATGTTTGATCGCGCGACCATTTTTCATCGGCGTAGTGTTTGTCCGCGGTCGTGACTGCGCTGTGCGCCATGTAGATTTGTTGAGCTTGCCATTCGGTTTTCTTTACGTCATCTTCGCCAGTTGGCGGCGCAGCAGCAAAGCGAAATTGTGTCCACTGGACGCCAAGTGGGTTGCCATCTTCATCAATTAAGTTAGCGGTTAAGTACCACCATTCATGACGAAAATTCGGGTGCGCTTGATGGTCTGCCGGGAAGGTGAGTTCATTCCCTTTTTCTACGGGGGTGAATAGGTTGCTCTCGCTTTGCGTATATCCACTGCCCAGCAACGTGCCCATATTTTGTTGTTGGGGATCTTCACAACCGAACAGGAATAAGCTGCTTATGAGTAGAGTAAGTTTGCTTGCCAATCGAACCATCACAACACCTCGCTTTGCAAACTGGATACGACAGGCTTACTGACCAATCGCCACAGCGGAATCAAGGTTGCGATCACTGCCACTAAGATGGTGATCGCCGCAATGCTGAGGGCGTCACTCCAATTCCACAGATAATTTAAGCTCCAACCAAAAGCGCGTAAGGTGACGATGTCTGTCAGCACGTAACCCACCATGGCTCCGAGGGGCAGGGCGATAACCAGAGTAAAACTGACCAAAGCGACGATCTGTCCGACCACCATGGTCATTAATTTACGACGACTAACGCCAAGTGCATACAGCCTTGCAATGGCGGCTTTGCGCGCGTCGAGCAACATAAAACAAGCACTGAACAGACCAATTACCGCGACCATCAAAGTTACGCCGTTGAGTGCGCGCGTAATGGCGAAGGCCTGCGAGAAAATATCCAACGCGATGGATTTGATTTGCGCCTGATCGTAGAGCTGACTTGGGTGCAGATTCAATTGCTCGCGCAGTTGCTCGTATACGATTTGTGGGTCACCTGAGACTTTAATGCCAAGGCTTGTTGGCAGGTCGGTAAAGCCGCTCTCTTGCCATAATTTGGGAGCCAATAACACTTCACCATTGGGTGAGCCGTAATCATGGAATATCGCACCCACAAGCAGGTTCTTATTTGGAACGGCATCAAGCGTGAGCTCGCTACCCAGTGATAAACCCAGTTTGACCGCGGTTGGTTCACTGATCGCGACTGACTCACCTTGGTAAAAACGCTGCCAGAAGTTCTCCAAATGCGATTTGAACACCATGGTTTGCTCTAAGGTGTCTTTGTCTTTGGTACCAAGCAAAATCGGTAAGCCTTGCAGGTTATCGTCGACATAGTATTGCTTGTAGACGGTCTCAACATTGTCAAACTGCTCTAACGCGTGCTCTATATCAGCGATTTCTCCTTGCGCAGGACTGACGTAAATATCGGCGTGCAGCCTTTGTTCTAACCACTGTTTTAGGGTGGACTCGAAGCTACCCACTAGCGTGTTCATCCCCATATTGGCAGTAACGGCGAGTAGCAGCGCCATCATGGCGAGAGAAAGCGGAGAAATCAGCTCGCGCAGCTCAGCAAACAGATACTGCATCAAACCGGAAGTGGTGCGTTTTTCACACCAATTGGCTAAGACGCTGAGTGTTTTAGGTAGATACAAAGGAATCGACACCACAAGCACGCCGAGCCACGCCATGGTAAAGCGATGATGCTCACTCAGCCATAACCCTGCGAGTGCGAGAGCCGTCAACGCAGCACCTATCACGAACAATTGGTTTTCGTTAGAGGCTTCCGGCGCTTGATAAAATCCGCCATGAGAGGAAAGCGGCTGGCGCACTCGCTGTTTAAAGTGCTGCCAACATGCCAATAGGGTTGCGGTTAACGTGAGTAGCAGGGCTTGCGCCCACCATTGCCACTGCCAAGTGCCGGGCAGCAGTGTCGCGCCATAAAGTTGTTCTAGAGTCAGTGCCACGGTCGGATGTAACCAGTGGCTAAGCTGCATGCCCAATACAAAACCGAGGGAAGCGCCGATGGTAACGAGAATTGTGAGTTCAACTAACAGCGCAGAGAACACAATGCTCGGCGCAACACCCGCTTGTTGAATTTGCACTAACAGCCGATTGCGTTTAAGCAAGCTGTACTTTACGCCGTTGTAAGCGATGAACAGCCCGACTAAAAACGCGAGTAAGCTCATTGCCGTGAGGTTGAGGTGAAAGCTGTCGGTCAGCGAACCAAGGTCGGTACTTTGATTATTGGCAATCCATTGTCCTTGCTCACCAATAAGGTTCTGCCAATTTGCTTGCGTGTCTTTATTCCCTTTATCACCCGAATGGAAAACCGCAATGTAACTGAGCTGTCCTTGTTTATTGAGCAGTTGCTGGGCAAAGCCAATGTCCATCAACATTCGGCTACCTAACTGCCATTCGTCAGGTAGCACCACCACTTGGGTTGGAATGTCGTCCAGAGTTAGGGTTTCTACCTCTCCTAAGTTTTGATGTTGAGATTGGCTCATCATCACGATTGGCTTGCCGGCTAAAAGCTCAGGCAAAGGTAAAGCACTATCGAACAAAGACACGTTCTGTTCACTATCTGATGAATAGCGAGAACGTGAAGAGATAGCGGCAATCAACTCGCTACCTTGTACTGACCAGCGTCGACCTTGTTCGTCTCTCACTCGCCCTTCGATTACAGGTAGCGCTGTACTGAGTCCGTTTTGTCTAAGGGTGAAGTAGAGCGATTCGGGCAGGTAGTTTTGCCCTGCTGGTGGAATAATTACGTTCTGAGCTTGTGCGCTAAGCTGCTCGGTAGACTCCGCATAACTGCGCTTGGCATTGAGGTTGATGGCTTGCACCGCAACAAACAAGGTCACAGCCAACACGATACCGATCAGAATTGCGGCGGCTTGCAGTGGCGCCTGCCGATAGTGCGCTGCAAACAGATTCAGGGCGAGTCGAGTATGAGTGAATCTGTTGTTTGATGGCTTAGTTTGCTTCATGGTGAAGCTCATGTTTGTTTACTTGATGGCTGTTCTGTAGCTGACTGTTATCCAATCGCAGCCGTGCTTTCATAAATTCAGCGCATTCATGGCTGTGGGTCACCAAGAGCACGGCGGTATTGCCTTGGGTGGTGATTTCACTCAGCAGTTTCATCACTTCTAACCCTGCTTTTTGGTCAAGGTTACCTGTGGGTTCATCAGCAAGTAGCAGTTTAGGTTTGTGTGCTAAGGCGCGCGCAATAGCGACTCGTTGTTGTTGACCACCGGAAAGGGTAAAAACATGTCTATCGAGCAGTTGGCTGATGCCCAGAGTCTCGACCAAATAATCGCACCAGTCGTTCCATTTCTGCTGATTCAAATGCAGAGGGAAGGCGATGTTTTGCTGCACGTTGAGTGGCGTTAATAGGTTGAATTGCTGGAAGATAACACCGAGTTTTTGGTGTCGAAATCGGCTCCATTGTGGGTCTTTCCAAGCCGCCGTGTTATCGCCATCTAACCACAACTCACCTTCGGAAAGCGGCTCAAAGCCAGCGATGATATTGAGTAGGGTACTTTTGCCGCTGCCACTTGCGCCCGTCAGCGCAACACTCGCTCCTGTGTTCAACGTGAAGTCGACGCCTTCCAACACGCGATGTGTCTCTTTACCATCAACAAAGCTTTTGCTGGCGTGTTTGAGTGTGACAAGTGGGCTTTCCATTTCCTCTCCCTGTATTCAAAAGGTGTCGTTTCTTTTGGCAATCACTATTGCAGTTAGTTCTCTAGAAACTTTAGACAACAATTAGATAAAAACAGCGATTTACATCGAGTTTAAGGTCTGTTGACCTTTCGAGCTGATTTTTGCAGCGAATTGTTGGGTATTTGTGCAAGGCAGAAGCTTTGATGTGTAGTTAGCCTACATGAAAAAGCTGATAACGCAGGAGAAATGACCAACAAACGCTGCCCAAAGGGTTCGGCTAAAATCGTTCTATGCCTTGTTAAGGAGTATTTACTTAGGATGCTAGGCTACACACTCCTTGCCTCGCCTAAAACGATTTTACCTCGAACAAAACTTAATCTCGAAAGATAAACAGACCCTACTTTGTACTGAAAAGAAGAGGGAAGAGATTAAATGAGGAAGGGATATGACAGGCATTAAAAAAGCCCGAGTCAGACTCGAGCTTTCAAAGATATTAAGCGTGGTCAGCTTACACGTAGTACGCTTCAACTTCGCCTTTAAGCTTGATTAGCATTGGGTTACCGAAACGGTCTTTTGCTTTAGGAGAAGCAATTTTTACCCAACCTTCGCTGATGCAGTATTCTTCTACGTCAGTACGCTCTTGGCCGTTGATACGAATACCGATTTGGTGCTCGAAGCATTCTTTGATGAAGAATGGGCTACGTGGGTTACCCGCTAGGCGATCTGGTAGAGCTGGTTTAGCTGTATCTGTCATGTTTGTGACCTAAATTCCGTAAAAAGTGCGCTATTGTAGTCAGTGCACTGTGTGTGTTCAAGATA
The DNA here is from genome assembly GCF_033338635.1 of Vibrio sp. Vb1755. Classification (NCBI taxonomy): domain Bacteria; kingdom Pseudomonadati; phylum Pseudomonadota; class Gammaproteobacteria; order Vibrionales; family Vibrionaceae; genus Vibrio; species Vibrio sp. Vb1755. Next base: position 125,705 of record NZ_JAWOTA010000003.1, read on the forward strand.
TGTTGAGAGTGGATGCGTTGTTTAACTTTCAAGTACCGCCTACAACCCCTTCAAATACTGCGCGTTGGCTGTTGGTTGAATCATGGCATTCAGCGTTTGGACGGTTTGTTCGCTGTACTCTTCAAGTAGAGCTAAGAACGCGTCAATCAACTCAGGTTTGCTTGCTGAGACTTTCGTTTCGGTCTGGATATCACGCAGATCGATCAACACATCGGTAAACAATTGCGGCAGATCGTGCATCACTTGCAGGTTTAAGACGTTGTGCTCGCTGTAGATTGAATTGTGGCTACCTTTTTGTTTTTGCACCACATACGGGTTGTCTTTTAGGTTGATGATCGATGTGCGCTTGTCACAACGCTTCAAACAGCCTTTGTTAACCTTAATTTTGCGGCAACCTTCGGTTTGTTGGAACAAACATTGGCGGCTCGTGAGTAGGGTATTTGGATGATAAATGCTGTAGAAGCTGCGCATGTTTTTCGGACGCTTTATGTGACGCATCTGCTTCATATTCAGCTCGTTAGAAACAAACGCGCCACTTACCGCGAACTCGTCTTGGAGGCATTTAAACGCGTATGAGTTCACCGTGTTCAGTTGTGGGCCTGCCACCCAGCCTAAGCCGAGCTCTTTTGCGATCATGCCGACGCCTGAGTTGTTGGTGATCAACAACTCAGGTTGGATGGTTTCCAAAAATACGCGCACGGCGTGATAGTCTTCGCCAATCAAAATGGCTGGGAACCAAGGTTTGAGCATTGGATTGGCTTGGAACAACTCAATCATCGCGCTCAGTTCACCAGACAATCCCATTGGCAGTTGATAGTAAACATCAATGTCGCGGTATTCGCACAGCATGGCTTCTTGTGCTGACGAGATCAGAACCGATAATTTTGGCGCACCTTGGCGAGGTTCTGGTTGAGGTAATGTTGGCAGAGTTGGCACATCAATCGATCCTTTCAAGCTGCTGCCGGATACTTGTGTCGAAGTGACATCGAACGACTTAGTTTGCTCTGCCACTTTCTCAATGATCGCGGTTTTGTCGTCGTAGAGTTTCTTTTTCACCGCTTGCACATCATCAGCAGACTGGCATTGATAAACCTTCGAAAAATGCTTTACAGCGTGGTCGCGCGGGTTGTCGATGTACATCGCCTTGCCGAAATCGCCTTGCAAAAATGCGTTGGAGAAATCACGGTTGAACACCGTGTATAACTCTGTGGTGTCTTCAGAGAGTTCCAAACCTTCGCACAAGCGATCGATTTGCTGACGCCAATTGTCGACCACGGTATAGACGTAGTGCGATTTCTTGATTCGTCCTTCCACTTTTAAGGAATACACGCCAGCATCGGCAAGCGCTTTCAAGTCCCCAAAGGCGGAGTTGTCTTTCATATTGAATGGGTAGTTGTTGCCTGTTTTGGTCGTTTCGTACTGTTCGCGACAAGGTTGGCTACAGCGTCCACGGTTACCTGATGCGCCATTGCGAGCTGAACTGATGTAGCAAATTCCGGAGAATCCGATGCAGTATGAGCCGTGGACAAACACTTCCATCATTACGTTGTGCTCGCGACCAAATTGCGCCAGATGTTTTATCTCACTGATGTTAAGTTCGCGAGATAAGTTTACTCGGCTTGCGGTGAGCTGGTTGAGAAAGAGGATCTGACCTTCGTTATGCGTGTTCAGTTGCGTTGAAGCGTGCACATCCAAATCGGGAAAGTGATGTTTGAGAATGTAGGCCAGACCGAGATCTTGTACGATCACGCCATCGATTTTGGTGGTGTTCAGTTGGCTGAGTAAGCGAACAATCGCTGGAATTTCACTTTCTAAAATCAGCACATTCAACGTTAGGAAAATCTTACAGCTGTGCTGATGGGCTAACGTTAACACGCCATTTAAGTTATCTAAGGTGAGGTTGGTCGCTCGGTTACGAGCATTAAAGCGGTCGAGCCCGCAGTAAATTGCATCGGCGCCAGCGGCAATGGCGGCTTTGATGGAATCTAAATCACCACCGGGTGCTAATAACTCAAATTGATCGCGTGTCACTACTTTTCTCTTTCTTACTAAAATAGGCGGCAAATGTTACGTATTTCACGCTTTTGATGCTCAGCTAGTTAACGCTTTATTAATCTGAATCAATTAATCCGTATTACACGGTCGACTCTTGAGTGGGTAGAGTGCAATTCGCGATAGCGGAATCTGACTTCTATAGTTTTCCTATATTTGGTTTTTCTATATCTAGTTTTCGACTCAGAGAGAGGAAGGGACGACAAATGAAAAAAGTAATCATCGGGTTGGTCGTGGCGTTGACGTCATTGAGTGCATTGGCTGGGGAGGGTGTGGTAACCGTTGCGAGCACGCATTCAGCAAAAGATACGGCGGATAAATTTGTCGCTATCGCGCAAGAAAAAGGGTTGAACGTCTTTGCGCGCATTAACCATCAAGAGAATGCCACGAAAGTCGATATGACGTTGCGACCAACCGAAGTTATCGTGTTTGGAAACCCTAAAGTGGGCACGCCACTGATGATCTGTGCGCAGGAAGTGGCGCTCGATTTACCCCAAAAAGTGTTGGTGTATGAAGATGCTGAAGGCAAAACGTGGTTAGCTTATAACGATCCTATGTATTTAAAGCAGCGCCATCATATTGAAGGCTGTGACGAGGTATTGAACAAAATCAGCGGCGTGCTGGGCAATTTAACCAACGCGGCGGCGAAGTAGGGCTGGTTATTGGCTTCGCTTTTTTTACTCCGAAAACGAAAAAGCCAACCTCACAAGGAGGTTGGCAAATCTTACCTAGATTGGGGGAGGTAAGATCAGGAGGTGGCGAGTACGCTGTGCACTTCTGACTTAATTGAGTCAGACTGCGTGCCGAAAATCGCTTGTAAACTGTCGCCAATCACTAAAACATCTCGCGCGCCGAGTGCTTTTAGCTTAGCAACATCAACGTTGGCAATGTCTTTCACCGAGACACGCAGACGGGTGATACACGCATCGACTGACTTAATATTGGCTTTGCCGCCCAATGCAGCGACTACATCCACCGCGATTTCATCAGGCTGTCCGGCAATCTTCACTTCTGCAATGTTGGTTTCTCGGCCCGGCGTTTTCAGATCCAATTTCACAATTAGGAAGCGGAACAAGCCATAGTACAGCGTCGCCCAGATTGGACCGATGATGATGAACATCCACGCGTTGGTCGACATTGGGTAGTAAAGGAAGAACTGGATCGCGCCGTGCGCAAAGTCCGTACTGTGTTTGATTTCCAAAAACGCGGTGATCGCAAATGCAATACCAGTTAGGAAAATATGGATCACGTACAGCACTGGCGCGACGAATAAGAAGGTAAATTCGATTGGCTCTGTGATACCAGTCAACCAAGAGGTCAACGCCGCAGACATCATCAAACCGCCGACGATTTTCTTACGCTCAGGAGACGCGCAGTGGTAAATCGCCAGTGCCGCTGCTGGTAGTGCCCACATGGAGTACATAAAGCCACCAGACAGATAACCTGCGGTTTTATCGCCCGCGAAGAAGCGAGTGAGCTCACCGGTAAACTCTTTGCCGGTTTCTGGGTCTACATAGCTGCCGACTTCAAAGAAGAACGGCGCATTCCAGATGTGGTGCAAACCAACCGGGAGTAATGAACGTTCGCCCGCGCCGTAAACCGCCCACGCGAGTACAGGGTTTTGGTACGCTGCCCAATGAGAAAATGCATCAAGAAGTTGTCCGACAGGTGGCCATGCAAACGCGAGAATCGCACCAACGACGATCGCCGATAAACCGGTGACAATGGGCACAAATCGCTTACCCGCGAAGAAGCCCAAATATTCCGGCAGTTTGATGTTGTAGAAGCGGTTGTACATGATTGCCGCGACCGCACCGATAAAGATGCCGCCAAACACCCCGGTTTGTAGCGTCTCAACGCCCATGATGGTGGCGTCAGTTTCTAGGCCGCGCAGACCAGTCACGATACCGAGCGATGCGTTCATAATAATTAGGCCAACTAAGCCAGCGAGCGCAGCGGCACCGTCATTGCCTTTTGATAACCCGAGCGCCACACCGACCGCAAACATCAACTGCATGTTGCCGAACACGCCTTCACCGGCGGCGAGCATCACTTTGTTGACCGCGTCTGGAATAAACGCAAAGCCCGCGTTACCAATACCCAGCATCAAGCCGGCCACTGGTAACACCGCCACAGGCAGCATCAACGACCGCCCTATTTTTTGTAGTTGTCCAAATATACTTGCAAACATGGTTTCCTCCTGACGAATGCCAGTGTTGTAGGACCTGATTCCTTCAGGTCATGTTGTTTCACGTAAGGTCAGGATGATCATAGCGAGCAAGGCGGCGCCTAAGGTTACAAAAGGCAATCAGTTTGTAAGTGACCGCTTACAAATCTCTTACACCGAGAAGTGAAAATTGTAATCGGCTCGATTGTGAATGTGCGTTTAAGAATGCATCATATTGGCCAGCGCCAAACTCAGAGGCAGGCACAGGGACGGACACAGGGAAAGTAGGATGGAAAACAAGCAGATACTGGTCGTCGATGACAACCTCGACCTTCGCGAAGCATTGTCAGATTACCTTGGTCGCGCAGGGTTTGAAGTGCTTTGCGCGGAAAACGGCGGCGTGATGTGGCAACTGCTCAACGATCACCATCCTGATTTAATCATCCTCGATATTATGATGCCCGGTGAAGACGGTTTTACCCTGTGCCAGAAACTGCGCAAAAATTCCGATATCCCGATCATCATGCTGACCGCCGTCACCGAAGAAGCCGACCGAGTCGCAGGGCTAGAAATGGGCGCTGACGACTACATCACCAAATCATTCAGTCCGCGTGAACTGCTCGCGCGCATCAAAACGATTCTGAGACGCAGCCAATCGACCGCCAATAGCAAACTGACGCGTAAAGTGCGTTTTGACGATTGGTTATTAGATACCGTAACCCGGCAACTGACCCACGTTGCTAGCCGCGAGGTTAAGCAACTGAGTGGCGCGGATTTGTCGCTGCTCGGTTTGTTCGTCAACCACGCGCAATCAATATTATCTCGCGATGACATTGCGCGCGAGATCTGGGGACGCGATGCCGACCCGTTTGAACGCGGCATTGACGTGCAGATCAGCCGCTTGCGTCATCACCTTGAAGATAAAGACCGTTCGCTGATCCTAACGGTGCGCAACAAAGGCTACATGCTGACCACGGACGTGCATTATGAGAATTAAACGCTGGACGGGATCACTGGTCGTTCGCACCAGTGTGTTCTTGTTGCTGGTGATCATTCTGGCTCAGGTATTATCCGGGATTATCTGGTATCAACACGCCAGCGAACGCGATAAAGAAGGCCTGACCACCACAGTCAAAAGCTTAGCACTGAGTGCTTCTTCTACCATCGCCTTCTTTCAAACCCTCCCTTCGGAATATCGCCACTTGGTGCTCAATCAACTACGCAACATGGGTGGTACGCGCTTTTTCGTCTCACTCAACAATCACCAGATTGACGTCGACCCACTGCCGGAGAGCGAGCGCAAAACGTTGGTCATCAACCAAGTTCGCGAGGTATTAGAAAGCGAGCTGAGCGGCATTCCTAATATCGAGGTGGAGTTCACCCAGCGCGACAAACTCAAAGTGTTCAACAACGAGCTACCTATCGATGAACTGCCGCTATTGTGGGCGCATTATTCGCTTTCGTTTGGTGACCTCAATCCGCCGATTCTGGTGATGCAGGTCGAAGTCGCGCAGAACGAATGGTTTTATCTCGCGGCGGTGCTGCCCGCACCATACATCAACCTAGAGACTAACTATTTTGAGCTGCGCCAATGGCTCACGCTATTACTGTCCGCGCTAATGCTGCTGTTGTGTACCTGGTTTATCGTTCGTAAAGAAATTCAACCGATTCGAGAGCTGGCAAAAGCCGCAACCCTGATGTCGAGCCGATTAGACGTGCCCGAAGTCTCTGAGCGCGGCAGTAACGAACTGAAAGCGGCGGTACGTGCGTTTAACAAAATGAACCGACGCATCGACAGCCACATTAAAGACCGCGAGATGCTGTTCAGCGCCATTTCACACGATCTGAAAACGCCGATTGCTTGCCTAAAACTACGGGCGGAAATGCTGGATGACGACGCCGACCGAGAACGCTTTATCCGCCTGAGTAACGACCTAGATTTGATGGTCAAAGGCGCATTGCAATGCATTAAAGAGACCGATATCCACGAGGAAATCGAGCCGATCAATTTCACCCAACTGATTCAGCACATTTCCTCCAATATCGCCGATGCGCCGGACACGATTCGCATCCACGGTGAAATCCGCACCCACTTTGCCGGCAAACCGTTAGCGATTAAGCGCTGCATTCAGAATCTGGTCGATAACGCGCTCAAATACGGCCATCAAGCGGACATTACGCTGAGTGAAAGCCCAGAGTCGATCCAGATTGACATTGAAGATCACGGTGACGGTGTTGACGATTTATTACTTGAAAAGCTCTGCCAGCCGTACTTCCGCGCTAGCAACGATAAAGAAGGCAGTGGGCTGGGGTTAACCATTTCACAGAGTATTGCAAAGGCTCATGGCGGCAACTTGTTGCTGAGCCATTCTCAGTTTGGCGGCCTCTGCGCCACGCTGACTTTCCCGAGAGACTGACTATGAACAAACTGGCATTCTTGTTCCCACTGTTGCTCGCCCCTTGCGTCGCTCACGCTGAGTCGCCACAAGGGGTAGAGTTTTTACATTGGTGGACTTCTGACGGCGAACAGCAAGCGCTGCAAACACTCAAAGCTCAGCTAAAACGGCACGATATTGAGCTGCTGCAAAGCCCGGTGCTAGGCGGTGGTGGCGACAGCGCAATGACGGTACTGCAAGCTCGCGCGCTGGCGGGCAATCCACCGAGCTTCGCGCAAATAGAAGGGCCAAGTATTAAGGCGTGGGATGCCATCGGTATTTTGCACAACGTCAACGCGGTAGCGGATGAGCAGCGCTGGGACGAGGTGCTCTACCCGCTGTCTATTGAAATCAATAAAACACAAAACGGCTATATCGCCCTGCCACTTACGCTGCACCGTTTGAACTGGTTGTGGGTCAACCACAAACTGCTTAAACAACTGAATCTGTCCGCGCCGAAAAACTGGCAAGAGATGTTCGCTGCCATGGAGCTTGCTAAGCAAAATGGCATTGTACCGATCGCGGTCGGTGAGCAGCCGTGGCAAGTCGCCCAACTTTTCGAGAACTTAGTGATCTCCACTGGCGGCGTTGAGTTCTACACCAATGCGATGGTTAAACTTGAGCGAGATAGCATCGACAGCGACACCCTGCGCCAAGCACTGACGCAATTTCGTCGCCTCAGTTTGTTGATCGACAACCAATTGCCCGACAGTAAGTGGGATACGGCGACCCAAGCGCTAGCCGACGGTCAAGCACTGTTTCAAATCGGCGGTGATTGGATATTAGGTGAGCTGCTCGTCAATCAAGTCTCGGTTCCGCAAGAGGTCGGCTGTTACCCAACGCCGGACAGCGATGGTGTATTCCTCTACAACATGGACAGCTTGGTGTTTATGTCGAGCAAGTCGTTTTCTGCCGAGGCGGCTCAGCAAACCGCAAGCGCGCTGGCAGACGTCGAGTTTCAAGCTAAGTTCAATAAGGTAAAAGGCTCGATTCCGGTGCGTACCGATATCGACATCAGCGATTTTAATCCGTGTCAGGTCCAGTCATATCAAGACTTTCACTACGGCGTTAAACACAACCTCGCTGTGCCGAGTATGATTGATTCAATGGCGGTCAATCCGGTTGCTCAGCAAGCGATAAACTCGGAAATCTTCCGTTTTTACCGCAATCCCAAGATGGAACCCGACGAGCTGATAAAACGCATTATTGCTATTTCGCAAAGCGGTTAATGGCAATTAATTTGTGCCGAGTGGAATAAAAAAGCCCCAATGATTGGGGCTGAGTAAAGCGAAGTATGCCGTTTAAAAATAGTGGAAGATCGGCGGTTCATGCATCAAGAAGTTTTGATGGGAGATGTTCCACGCATAGGCGCCCGCTAAGGTAAACACAACGTAATCACCAATATCGACGTGGGCGACGTGTTGATTGCGTGCCAGCACATCTTTGGGCGTACAAAGCTGGCCGACAAAGGTCGCTTGTGCATGCTGAATTGGATGAGAAATCTCATGGTGTTGCTCGCTTTTCAGGATGACGAATGGATGATCATGGCTCTGCGCCGCTGGCGTGCGGAAGTGGTGAGTTCCTCCGCGCGCGATGACAAAGTTTTCGCCAAGATTTTGCTTAATATCCAGTACTTCCATCACGTAATAACCGCATGCCGCCGTGATGAAACGTCCGCATTCAAAACGCAGTGTCCAGTCTTGCACTTGCTCTTTGGCGATGAGGAATTCCAACTTGTCGCAAAACTCCATCCACGGAAAGTGTTGCTCAGGGTTTTGGTAGTTAATCCCCATGCCGCCGCCCAAGTTGATCATCAGCTCACTGAGTTCGAACTCCTGCTGCCACGTTTTCACGACTTGGAAATAGCGCTGCATTAACGCTAAGTGACGTTCAACATCGAGCTGATGCGACATCAAGTGAAAATGGAAGCCTTTGAGTGACACTTGCGGGAAATCGCGCAGCAACATCAAAGCATTACTCAGCTCGGACTCGTCCAAGCCAAATGGAGTCGGCTTGCCACCCATCGCCAACTTGCTGAGCGTGATGTCGCCAATATCGATGTTCATACGCAAAAAGATCGAAGCAGGGCGGTTGAGGCGCTCGGTTAGTGCTCCAATGCGCTTTAGCTCGGTGAGGCTTTCGACATGAATCGCATCGACATCCAGCTCAATCGCTTGTTGCAATTCACTTGGCATTTTTCCTGGGCCGCCGAAGATCAATGGCTTATCGAGTTGTTGCTGGTGGAGGTGTGTCAACTCCCCGCCAGATGCCGCTTCAAAACCATCGACATACGGCGCGAGCGTTTTAAGAATCGGGCCTGATGGATTGGCTTTGGCTGCGTAAAATAGCTCGACATTTTTCGGCAAAACGTGGCGCATTTGTTTGATGTGTTCTTCTAAGGCGTTTAGATCATACAAGTACGCGCACAAGGGTTGATTTTGCTGCTGTGCGAGCGTGTGAATTTGCTGGCTAACGCGTGTCGGTAGAGAGAGTGAATTAGACATGTTGCGCTCCTTTTTCGTGTTGCTGCCAAGGCGCAGCGACTTGGGTATAGCCCGACTCCTTATCGGCTTTTTGCATCAAACGCGTGGTGAAATTATTTTTGCTTGGGAAGTGACCGCCATTCTGCAACGCTTCTAGTTCCGGCTGTTTTCCATTCACTGACTGCCAACGCACAATGGCACTTTGCACCGCATTCCACAGCGTTTGCTCTAGTGGCTCATCACCTTCTGCGATGAAGAAAATCGCTTCGCTGATATTGTTGATAAAGGTGCAGTATCCGATGCGATTCCAGCCTTGTTCGCGACTGTAGTAAACCGATTGTCGCGCGCGTTCAGACAAGTCAGTTAATGTTTCTGCTGGCCAGAACTCCGGCAGTAATTTAGTGCCTTCCAAATCACGAATCCAAACACAACAGGGCATCTCTTGCTCAAAGCCAATTAAGGTGTTTTGCAAATGCGGCTCAAACGCCACCCCGTGTTTGAAGTAGTAATTAAACACGCCCGGGATCAGGCAATGCAAATAGCGTTCAAACCACAGTGTCGCGATGTCGGAATAGCGATTTTGCGTAGTACGCGCTTTGTTTTTAAGGCGTTGAGCAATGCAACTGTTGCCGTTTTTGTCGTAAGCAAACAGAGCGCCAGCGAGGGTTGGTTTTAAGATGTCGACTTCGCTCAGCGAGAAATTTTCGCGGTATAAAATCCCAAACGATTCGCGCGCTTTGGTGTTGTCGTCCCAGTTGTGCTCAGCGACACTTTCTAGATTCAACGTGGTGGCGTAAGGCTCAGTCATCACTTTAAATACGGGGTTGTGCAGCTGCTCGTTTTCTCTAATTGGTTTAAGAATCGACGTGAGCTGCACGGCGCTGTCGAGTTCGTACCACGCGTTTTTGCGCACGCAATTGGTTAATCGTACGTTGATGGAGAATTTCGCAAACCAATCCATATCTGGGTGGTAGAGGGTACGAACTGAAGAGGTCGGCTGCATCTTTTCACCACCTAAACCCAGTGGCGTGATCTTGCCTTGTTCAATGGCACGCGTCACGCTTGGGTTGCTCAAAATGGTGTAGCTTTCCCAAGGATGGCAAGGGTAGAGGGTCTTCCCATTGCTGGTGGCGTGTTGTGGCGCGAGCTGTTGTAGCATGTGCTGAGCAGGGTTAGCTTCTCCGTCGGAACTCAGCACATCAAGTAAGGACGTATCCACTTCAAACCAGTACAACGGGACTTGCGCGCCGACTTCTGGAGAAAACGCCAAGAGATCATCCATGGTGACGCCCGAACGACTTTTCGGGGTCGGATGGAAAGTATGCCCCCAAATCAGAGACTGTTCCGAAGCGATAAACTCGTTGTGATGCGATTTGGGCGCGACGTTGAGAAACTGCTCGGTAACCAGCACGCTATTTTCTAGTTGTTCGATCAGCTCATGGTTAAACGGGATCGCCAACACCTGCTTGAGATAGTTAAGCAAAAGCGTAAGAGTTTGCGTGGCATCCAATTTCGCCCAACCAGATCCCGGCATTTTCGCCCACGGCAGTTCTGCCAATTTGATTTTGCCCAGTTTGCTCGCGTAGTGAATCGGCAAAACCAGCACGCCATTTTGTTGAGAAAGATGAACGGCTACCCGCTGCTTGGCGGAATAGTTGCGTTTTAACGTTTGGGGTAGCGATGTCGATTGGTAGTGCCATTCCACTTGTTGATTCGGTAGCGCAAATTCACGTAAGTAACAATTAAGAACACCCATTATCGTGTTGAGTTGGGCCTTCTCCCGATTGAGCTGCACATCATGCGCGCGCAACTCGCTAGTCTGAGAGGATTGAGTTTGTAACATGTTGATTTCCAAATTTTGAATGGAGAACCAGCGCGATCAAGGTGATTACGCTGACTATCGCAGAAAGTAGGAAAGGAACCTCAAGTAGCCCCAAGCTAGAAATGAAAGAAGCGCAAAATCCCGCCGCCACGCCACCCCATTTGGACATGGCATCAAAGCGAGAAAATACTTTGCCACTGAGTTTGCGATCCAGATTGCTCGCAAGATGCTGATGCAATCCGTGATAACAACACACCATCGCGATGCCAAAGATAATTCTCGCAGCAATGAGTGCGGTTTCGGACGCAATCAAATGCAAGGCAGAGCTCACGGCAAGCAATGCAAACCCGAGCCACAACGTGCGCAGCGGTTGATGGCGATTCAGCCCATCTGACAACACGTGGATTTTGCCTGCCAGCAACAGATAGACGCCATGCGGCAGTGCGTACAAAAAACCGATCCATGCGTGGTGAGTGATGCCATATTGCTGCACAAACGGCGAGAAATAAGGAAAGGTCACCACCATGGAAAACGCAAACCCGAACTGAGCAAAGAAGATCCAGCGAATGGCATGCATTGCGTTTTTCTGTGCAACCGGTTTTTCTTGCTGAGATTCTGAGTTTGGCTTTTCGAGGTTTCGTTCGGCGGGTTTATCCGCAGGCAGTGTTAGCGTGATGCCCATAGCAATTAAAGGCAAAACGCATAACCACAGGTACGCGTTGAGTGGGTTGGTTTCGGACAAGCTCCAGCCGAGCCCAATGGGCGCAACGATCAGCGCCAAGCGAGCAGATAGCTGGGTTTTATTGAGTGACTTGCCGAGTGTTTTGGCTTCTTTAATTTGACTAGATAAGTAGCTGTTCGAGGCGGCCATGGTGCCGCCAAAGGTTCCTTGAACAATAAGACCAAACACAAACATGGCGAGGTTGTCTGCCAAGCCGCACAGCGCAAAACCTGCTGCAAGGCCAAGTTGCGCACGCAAGAGTGAGCGGCGGCGACCGTAGCGATCGGCAAAGTTGCCCCAAAATCGCGCCGCCAACGCAGTACAAAACGTAGGTAGGATAAACAATACCCCTGCCCAGTCCGCATCAATGCTTGCGCCTAATGTTGGCAACACGACGGGTAGAAATAGCGGCATACCTAACGCGGCAAACGCAGCGATAAAGTGGCACAACAACACACTGTAGATGAGTTTGGTCATAATCGTTTAACGTACGCTTTTTTTGATGGCTTCTAAGTAGGCGCGCTGCGCTTCTTCGCTAGAAAGCAGCAAGAAGTTCGGGGCCGACAAACCATAGAACTTATTGATGTCACTCGCGCCGGAGGCTTCTTTCGAGAGCAAACTGCCAGAGCTCAACAAGTACTTGGCGTACAAATCAGGCGCCTCTTGCAGTAACTCGCGTGCCAGTTTTGTTTCTAACCCTTCGCCTTCCAATCGGTTGAGTTGCTCAGCAATGCTTTTGGCCACGATGGCGTAAAGCGATGTTGAAGAGGCAATGCCCTTTGTAGCCATGGCTTCTACAATCGCTGCGATATCCAATTGTAATGTGATGGTGGTAAACATCTGACCGAGCGCCAATTCATTGTCGACTTTGATGCGTTGATCGAGCAGTTCATCGCAATCCACTGGAAGTAGTTTTGCGCCGTGTTTTTGGGCTGCATGCTCTGTTGCAAAGTGGAAGCGCTCTGGCCAAATTCGCGCCGCGTCGTTGTCTTTCATCGCGAGCGTCATTTTGCCCTGTTGATCAAAAGCAACGATGGCGTTTTGCTGGTTGGACTCCAATGCAATGCCATAACGAAGCCACAAGGTGAGGTGCACTTGGCATAATAGGTCGACATAATCTTTGAACCACGCCAGCGTATCTTGTTGATAGTACTGCTCTGCCAAGTGTTCTAAGAACAAGCGGTCGTCAGGCATTGGGCTTGCCAGTGCTGCAACCGGAACTAACGCTTTGTCTTCGCAATGAGTAAGTGGGTACTCACGTACGATGTACGCGAAGGTTTTATCCTCGCCGACGTGTCCACCGTGTTTTTCGTTGCAATGGAACAAGCGACTGTTTAAGTCGGCGTCCGTTTGTTCAAGGTGGCTGAGTAGGCGTTCAAACCAGTGGCCGTCATACAGTGTTGAAGGCTTGATTAAGCGAATATTTTTTGTGCCTAGCGATCGCATGATCAGCGGAACCTTGATGTGAATGTGCGGTGCGTCGTTCACGACCACCGTACGAACGGAAAGCGTCGGCGTCACGTCTAGATACGTTAAAGGCGCTTCTATCATACCTTCGGGTAAGGCTTCTAAAGATCGCAGGGTGAGCGGATGCGCAGGGAACAGTACGTGGCTCAGTGCAAAATCAGCAGGAAGCCCAACTTGCTCCATGGTTGGCCAGCAATCAGGTTGTTCGCTGGTTAATGTCACCAGTGATTTTTCAATCGCAATCCAATGCAGAGCAAAGCTTGGTGCAAACTCGGGCGCGTACTTAGCAAGGTCTTTATCGCTCAGACCAAACTTCGCCCGCGCAGTTGGATAGTACGGATGGTCAAGGTAAGAAGCGATCTGGTCGGCTAGCAGCAGTTTTTGATGCCAAGAACCAAGCTCGGATATTGGTTGAGAAATGTGGTCTGCGTGATGATGAAACACTTGGTCACACAGCGCTTTGTGTTTCTCTGCACATTCCAGTTCTTGAAGGTATCCCGCCAGCAACTCGTGAGAGCTCTCATCCGCCAGTGTCGTTAGTAGCGCAATCCACTCTTTGTAATGCTGTTGATGCTCGATTTGGCCATTTTTCTCCACCCACCAACCTGGTGGTGTTTCGTCATTGGCGTGACCGTAGCGCCAGTGCTGCATGTAATACGTTGGCGCAACAGGTAAATACAACGTGAAATCAGAGTTGGCAAATATCAGCCAGACTTGCTCGTCTTGAGGAACAATTACCCCTTTTGGCGCGTCTCTACTGAACTTGGCCTTCGACAAAATGCCAAACATGTCTTCGCGCAAGCAAGTGTCGATCAATCGTTGCGTTAGATACAAAGCGTTGTCATTCATGCTGCCACCTCACGAGTCGGAGCGAGATCGAAATTGCTAAGCGCGTTCTGCAGCGCTTGGTCGAGGTTTCGCCCTGATGGTGAGACAATCGAAATTCGGGCGAGATAATCCTTATTGGAATAACTCTGTTGGAAGTGTTCTCCAGCGGTTTTTAGTACCTGTTGCTGGGTGATGATATCGTCATCGTGTTGGATGAACGACGTCGAACCTCCGTCAATCACACCACTGTGTCCCGCAACTACGTAGTGCACGTGCGCTGACCCATGAATTTGGTAATCGCCGTCCAATCTTCGACCCAGATGCAGACCCAAAATCGTGCTAAACCAGCCGAAGTGAGCGAGATTGTTGAGCAAGAATTCGCGGCCATCTCCAATACTGCGGTAGTTGATTTCCACCAGAACTGGGCCGTTTTCCGTGATGATAAATTCGCTGTGGCAAACTCCAAAACCAACGCCGAACGCTTTCAGTTGAGCCAAGCAAGCTTCTCGGTGAGCAATGCCGTTTGGTCCGTTCCAGTCTGCGGCGGTTTCGATAAAGTAAGGCGGCTCAGAGAGCGACACATCAAAACCGCCCACGGCGATAAGTTGGTTACCGTCTCCTAAAGTTTCGAGCGTAACCAACGGTCCTTGAAGAAACTGCTCCACCAGAATGGCGGCGTTTGGGTGCTTTTGCCAAAACGCCTCGCAGTAAGCATCGAGCTCGCTTTGGGAGTCACAGCGCTGTACATCTAAACTTGCCACGCCTTCTTTGGGTTTTGCTACGACAGGGAAGGCCATGCCTAATGCCACATTCGAATGGCGATGCAGCAAACAGCTTTGTGTGTTGGGTAAGGATTTTTCATTTAACACTTGTCGAGTTAAGTGTTTGTTTTTGGCCTTTAACGTGACAGACCAATCTTTGGATGGGAGGCCAAAAAATTGCGCGCAGATGGCGGTGGAAGTTTGTAAGTGATCACTATTGCTAAAAATAGCGTCTGGCTTTAAGTCATGCTCCGTGATGGTTTCGATGAGTTCTAATGGGTTGAAGACATCACATTCTAGAATGGTATCCGGATTAAAGTGACTATCACGACTCGCCAGCTCTAAATGGCTGAGCTTATGGTCGGTGATAAGAACGACGTGAAGGTCCATCGCTTTAGCTGCAGGCACGAAGCCGTGAGTGACTGCATCGTTAACGACATGACTTACGATAATCATCGTAGATTTCATGAGCTTTCCTAATTTTCTAACATTTTCTTCTAACGTTGATAAAGTCGCTCACGGTCGTCTTCCAATGTGCCTCTCGCGAGACGGAGGGCAGAAGTTTTAGTATTTATTGTTATGATGTTTGGTTTTTTTTGTTGTTAGTTGTGTTTTTAGGGTAAATAAATATAGAGCATAAAATTAATATTGCAAATAGAAATAATATTTGTTCTTATTTCCATCCGTTGGCTTTATAACAACTAAACGGAATTATGGAATGAATAAATTATTGGCCCTGACCCCCTTGGCGGTCGCGATTGGTTCTTCACTAGTAGCACCAAGCGCAGTGGCTTCAGAAGAGACGAACTCAACCTCATCAGCAACTGAAACGATTCAAGTCTTCGGGCATCAGTACGAAGGTTATGCTGAACACATGCCTCAATCAGGCACCAAAACCGATGTGGAATGGCTTGATGTGCCACAAGCGGTATCCGTAGTAACGAAAACAGAAATGCAAGACCGAGGCGCGGTGCGCTTAGTGGATGCGCTAGATGGGGTAGCCGGGGTCAATAACACCTTGGGCGAAGGCAGCCGCGATCAGTTCATGATCCGTGGTTTTGATTCACTCAACGATATGTACCGTGATGGCTTGCGAGATGACGGTACGTTGCAGTCTTACCGCAGCTTAGCGAACGTTGAACGCGTTGAAATTGTGAAAGGCCCTGCGGGTGCTTTGTATGGCCGTGGTTCGGCTGGGGGCATCATCAACTTGGTGACGAAACGCGCTAACGGTGAGAATTTTACTCACGTAAACGGTAGTGTAGGCAGCAACAACCAGTATGTTGGTCAGGTCGACAGCTCAATGGCGTTTACAGATAAGGTCAACGGGCGTATTAACTTGGAATACCGTCAAGCCGACTCGTACGTTGATCATGTTGATTCAAACGATTTCTTCATTGCACCGACCATTCGTGTGTTACCAGCGGAAGGTCACACCATTGATATTGACGTGGAATACGCCCATCAAGAACTAGTGCCGTATCGTGGTGTGCCATCAAAAAATGGCAAGCCAGTTGATTTGCCAGTAAGCACTTACTTTGGCGGCACAAACGACTATCAGGAGTCAGACAGTCTCCGTATTGCGGTGGATTACGAATGGCGTCTGAATGATCAATGGGTATGGAACAACCGAGCGGCGTTCAACCATATCGAACTTGAGCAAAAAGGCACGCGTCAGGGCAAAGTGACGGGTAATGAAGTGTCTCAAACCGTTAACAACTTTGGTTACGATCCACGTACTACGACCACTTTACAATCTGAGTTGGTTTGGGAAACCAGGGACAATCAATTGATGGTGGGTGCAGATTTCAACCAGATCGATATCGACCTAACGTTGGCAAGTGACAAAACGCTTCCTCCGCAAAATATCTACGACCCAGTCGTTGGTCCAACGCCTGATCCGGGCTTTAAGCCATTTCGTGACAATACCACCACCACGACAGGTTTGTATGTGCAAGACGTCTATACGTGGGGTGACCTTTCTTTGATCGGTAACGTGCGTTACGACTCGATGGAACTCGAACAACAAAAAGCGGGCTCAGATAAGGAAAAATTGGATGATGACAAAGTCAGCTACCGTGCTGGTTTGGTATACCGCATCAATTCCGACACATCCGTATACGCCAGTTTAGCGCGCTCTTGGCAGTTACCGTACGCTGGTATCTACATCAATCCAAAATTGGCGGAATTCTTCCACACCGACTTAAAAGAGGTGGGTGCGAAAGCGTACCTTTTGGATAACGCATTAATGTTGAATGCGGCACTGTTCCAGATTGATCAAGAGCAACCACAAACTAACGTGGACGGCGATGTGATCGATAAAATTGAAGTGCGTCACCAAGGCATTGAATTAGAGGCTCGCGGCCAAATCACCAAACAGTGGGACATCTCTGTTGGTTACAGCTACTTAGATGCGGAAGACAAAGCCACAGGCAAAAAGCCTAACGATGTATCAGACCACTTGTTCTCTCTTTGGAGCACTTACCAATTGGATGACAACTGGCGTTTAGGCGGTGGTGTGAAGTACGTGGGCGACCGTTACGCAGGTAACGACGAAGCCGTCGCACTTGGCGATTACACAACGGTGGATTTGATGGCGGCGTACACCACTGGTCGTCACAAAATCCAAGCGAACGCTTACAACATTTTGGATGAGAAATACATTCTTGGCGCAACAAACGGCACGTCTGGCTTAAACCAGATTGGCTACGGCGCACCAGCCGAGTTCATGCTCAGCTACGGATATCAGTTCTAGGCTTTTTGTGCGTAGTTAGCGCCTGTTAGCCGATTTTTGCCTCATATTGAGGATGTTTAGCCCCTAGAGCCTACGGGATGTATTCTGCCCGAGGCTCAATTTCTCGCAAAGGAGATCTTAATGTCTTACCAGAATTTGGATGGTAAAGTGCGTGTACGTGCTGGTTTGTCTACCACTTACAGTGTGCTTGCGATTGCAATCGCTTCTGCCACATCCATGAGCGCGGTTGCTGCTCCTGCTAAAAAAGAACAAACTACCACGATGGAAACCGTCGTTGTCACTGGTAGCGTGATTGGTAAATCTGAAATTGAAGACGTCAAAGAGTACCCAGGTGCTCGTACCGTCATTACCCGCGATCAAATCGAGAAAACCGCCGCAGGCTCGATTGATAACGCGCTACAGCGCGTGCCGGGTATTAAAGTTCAGGATGAAAGCGGAACGGGCGTATTGCCTAACATTTCCGTACGTGGTTTGAAAGCAAGCCGTAGTGGTCATGCTCAGTTCTTGATGGATGGTGTACCGCTAACACTTGCGCCATATGGTCACACTGGTCAGTCTATCTTCCCAGCAACACTGTCGATGCTTGATCGTATTGACATTGTACGCGGTGGTGCCGCAGTACAGTACGGCCCAAACAACGTCGGTGGTGTGATCAACTTAGTGACCAAACCGATTCCACACACGTGGCAAACTGAAATCAGTAACCGCCTTACCGTGTTTGATGGCGGTGATGCGCCGCTGAATGATTTTTACCTACGCACGGGCGGCTGGTTAAGCGACACATTTGCACTACAGTTGGAAGGTAACTTCCTAAAAGGTGAAAGCTTCCGTGAACATTCCGATACGGACGTGAAGAACTTCCAAGCCAAAGCACAGTGGCTATTGAGTGACACTCAAGAGATTCAAGCATTCCTGCAACGTTACGATGCTGAAACGCAAATGCCGGGCGCACTTTCGCCACAAGATTACGAGCAAGATCGTCACCAATCGAAACGTCCTTACGATGATTATGAAGGTAAGTCGACGCGCTGGAGTGTTAAGTACATCCACGATTTGCCATTTGCCGACAGTGCCGAGCTAGAAGTGCTAACGTTTGGCCATAAGTCAGAGCGTCTTTTCAAGTGGGGCTTTAACAGCGCGGGTGGCCATTGGGCGGATCCGGCTCTGCCAGCGACGGACGTTCGTACCTCTCCACGTGAATTTACCGTGTATGGTATAGAGCCAAAAATGGCGATGTACTTTGGCGAAGGTAAATCCGTTACTCAAAACTGGATCGTGGGTACCCGTTATGTTAATGAAGACATTGACTACAAACTCACTCAGACTCCAATCGCCGGTGGTGCAACCAGCGTTCCGCGTGATTGGCATCTAGATACGGACGCGTTTGCTGGATACGTTAGCAACGAAATTGGTTTGTTCAATGATACATTGAAGGTAACGCCTGGGTTGCGTGTTGAGTCGGTTCGAATGACGTTTACCGATCGTGGTAAAAAACAAACGGCAGACAACACCGTGACGGAATGGTTGCCAGGTTTGACGGTGGCATACAACTTAACTGACCAGTGGGTGACGTATGCGAACGCGCAAAAATCACTTCGTGCGCCACAAATTGCCTACATCCGAGGTTTGGGTGAAGAAGGTAGCGAACTGGCTTGGAACTACGAAGTCGGCGCGCGTTACACCCAAGATGCGACCAGCTTTAACGCTGCACTTTATCGCATCGACTTTGAAGATCAATTGCAATGGCAAAGCTCAACGCAGACCTTCGATAACATCGGAAAAACACTTCACCAAGGCATAGAGCTTTCTGCTCGTTACGTGCCTGAAGCACTACCTGCACTGAGTTTAGGCGCAAGCTACAACTATCTAGACGCTACGCTTGAAGAAGAAGGCACGAATAAAGGTAATCAACTGCCTTACACCTCTAAGCATCAGCTTGGTTGGGATGCAACCTACGCATTTTACGGCATGGACACCACGCTATCGGGCTTCTACTTCAGTGACTCGTATACCGATAACGCCAACACCAGTGCCGAAGATGCAACAGGCGCAACGGGTAAAGTACCATCTTACATGGTGTGGAATTTCAATTTGGGGACGGATTTATACAAAGACGACAAAGGCAAGTTACGCATGAATGTTGCGGTGAACAACTTGTTTGACGAGGAGTATTACTTCCGCGGGATTGATACAAGCCCAGTTGGTCGGTACCCAGCTCCAGGACGCTCTTACACACTGGATCTGAACTATCAGTTTTAAGCGTTTCGTTCACCGAGTTTGAAAAGAAAAGTCGCCAATTTACCTTGGCGACTTTGCCGATCTTAGGTACTGGAAAACACTTAGCACTGGAAAAAAGCAAGATGAAAAATAAAAAACAATTTACGATCAAACACTTTTCAACCGTTTTGCTGATGCTGTTGAGCTCAGTTTTTATGTCATTTTCCGCAAGTGCTCAGGTGCGCAGCGTGCAAGATGAGCAAGGCACTTTTGAGCTAGAAGCGATACCTCAACGTATTGTGGTTTTGGAGTTTTCGTTTGTGGACGCTCTGGCGGCCGTCGATGTCTCACCGGTAGGCGTTGCCGATGACAACGATGTCACACGAGTCATCCCTGCTGTTCGCGCCAAGATTGAACCTTGGCAATCGGTCGGCATGCGTTCACAACCGAGTTTAGAGGCGATCGCGGTGCTCAAGCCTGATATGATCATTGCCGATGCCGAACGTCATCGCGCTATTTATCAAGATTTGCAGCGAATTGCGCCAACTTTGCTATTAAAAAGTCGTGGTGAGACATATCAAGAAAACCTCGAATCTGCACAGAAAATCGGCGTGGCAATTGGCAAACAAGCGAAAATGACACAACGCATTGAGCAGCACAAACAGACAATGGCGGAGTTCAAACAGCATTTTGCAACACAAGAAACCATTCAGTTTGGTGTGGTTTCTGACAAAGGGATGTGGCTGCATAGCCCGGTTTCTTACGCTGGGGGCGTTTTGAGTACGCTGGGCATCCAAAGCCCGCTGGCTCCATCTGAGCAAAAAGCGTATATCCCAACCAGTTTTGAACTTTTACTAAAAACCAACCCTGATTGGTTGTTAGTTGGACTTTACTCTCAACCAAATATTGTGGATGAGTGGCGCAAAAACCCATTATTTAAGCTGCTAACCGCTGCGAAAAAACAGCAACTTGTTGAGGTCTCTCCTGAACTGTGGTCGTTAAATCGCGGCATGTTGGCTGCGGAAGAAATTGCCCGCAATCTTGAAGCGTTATTGGAGCGCTCATGAGTTCGGCGATAAGCTCGGAAAGCGCGTCTTCGGTTAGCAAATCGCATTGGAAAGCGAGCTTGTTTGTCTGTGCTATGGCGTTGTGTACGCTCTCAGGCTATGCAGCCTCAATGATTGGCTGGTCCAACTTTTCTTTGAGCGTTAATGATCTGACAAGCTATTGGTTTGCGTTTGATGAGGGCAATATGCTGCATCAAATCCTCGCGACGCTGCGTGCGCCTCGTGCCTATGCTGGGTTATTAATTGGCGCTTCGCTTGCGGTATCCGGAGTGCTGATGCAAGGATTAACTCGTAACCCTTTGGCGTCGCCATCCATTCTCGGCATTAATGCTGGTGCGGCTTGTTTTATGGCCTTGGCGTCTATCGGCGTACCATTCTTTAGTCAATTGAACCCAATCATCAACGCAGTACTCGGCGCGCTACTAAGTGGTGGTGCGGTCATGTTGTTGGGCGGTTTTTTCTCCGCGCGTTCTCACCCACTGCGTTTGGTGCTGGCAGGCATTGCCATCAGTGCGCTGCTGATAGGGTTAACTCGTGCGTCGGTAATTTTGGCGGATGACATGGCTTACAGCGTGTTGCATTGGTTAACGGGTTCACTCTCTGCGGTAGATTCTCAGCAGTGGCAGCAACAGTGGCCTTTTGCGACTTTAGGTTTGGTGCTCGCAATGGGATTAGCGCGAAACTTAAATTTACTCGCGTTGGGGGACGAAGTTGCTGTCGGGTTGGGTGGTAACATTCGTCTTACGCGATTAATCAGTGGTTTAGCGGTTGTGCTGTTGGCGGGTACTAGCGTGGCGATTGCTGGGCCAATTGGCTTTGTCGGGTTGTTAGTGCCGCACTTGGTACGCCCGATTGTTGGTCACAACTATCACATTCTCATTCCGGTTTCCGCTTTGTGTGGCGCGGCATTGGTGACGTGGTCAGATGCTTTATCACGATCGATTGCCTTTCCGGCTGAAACGCCAGTGGGCGTGATTACCGCGCTGTTGGGCACACCTTGCTTTATCGCGATTGCAATGAGGAAATCATCATGATGAATCAAACCAAACTGTTTGCATTAGTTGGATTGTTGCTGATTGCGTCTTCTCTCACGCTGTTTGTTGGCGCGGCGAACATGTCGGCTCAACAGGTTTTTGCATTACTGTTTTCTTTCTCTGACTCGGACTTTGTGATTCACCAATATCGATTACCGAGAATGTTGCTCGCCATTGGCGTGGGCGCTGGGTTGGGGCTGTCAGGCGTTTTAGTTCAAGGCGTCATCCGTAACCCACTTGCCTCACCAGATTTAATGGGGATAAGCGCCGGAGCAGGACTGGCGGCTACCGCTTGTTTGGTGCTGTATCCGAATGCGCCAGTGGCAATGTTGCCGATGGTCGCTATGGCGGGAGGCTTGCTTGCTGCTGGCTTTATTGCTGTGCTGGCTTACTGGTCGAAACCAACACCAGCACGTTTGGCGCTGATTGGTGTTGCTGTCAGCGCATTTTTAGCTAGCGGTATCGATTTTCTTCTGATTGTGCACCCTATTGAAATCAACACGGCGATGGTATGGCTAACCGGCAGTTTGTGGGGACGAAACTGGCAACAAGTGCCGTTTATTTGGAGTGCTTTATTGCTGCTACTACCATTGGCGTTTTGGCTGGCTTGGCGGCTAGATGTTATGGGACTGGGAGAAGAAAGCGCCACTACACTTGGCACGAAACCAAGACAGATCCAAATTATTGCGTTGATTGCTGCCGTGCTATTGGCGAGTATCAGTGTGTCTGTGGCAGGCACGATCAGCTTTGTTGGCCTGCTTGCGCCGCATCTTGCGCGTTTGCTGTTTGGCCACAACCACAAGTTGTTGATTCCAGCCGCTGCAACCCTTGGCGCTTTGTTGGTGATTTGCGCCGATGGTTTAGCGAGAGGCTTACAGCCACCAATTGAGCTACCAGCGGGAGTGCTGACATCTGTTATTGGCGCACCATATTTCATTTTTCTTTTGTATCGTTATAGAGGTTGGTAAGCATGTTACGAACGCAGAACTTATCCGTCGCGTACGGCAAACAGACCATCATTCCAGATCTCTCTTTGTCGATTCCTCAAGGTAAAATTACCGCGCTTGTTGGCCCAAATGGTTGCGGTAAATCGACACTATTAAAAACCTTGGTACGCATCAATAAACCCGCTTCTGGCCAAGTATTGTATGACGACAAACCTCTAAGCAACTACGGTGATAAACGCTTGGCGCGTTCGTTGTCTTTGCTGCCGCAGATTCTTGTCAGTCCTGAAGGTATTACCGTCAGAAAACTGGTCGAATATGGCCGCTCGCCTTATCTCTCTCATTGGGGCCGGTTAAGTCAACAAGACAAGACCTTAGTCGAGCAAGCAATGCAAGATACTGGCGTGATTGAGTTTGCTGACAAGCCAGTTGAATCGCTGTCTGGCGGTCAAAGGCAAAGGGCGTGGATTGCGATGGTAATGGCGCAAGATACCGACGTAGTGATGCTTGATGAGCCAACCACTTACTTGGATCTCTCTCACCAAGTTGAGCTGATGAAACTCATGAGGCAGATGAACGACAAAGGCAAAACAGTGGTCGTAGTGCTGCACGATCTAAACCAAGCGTGCCGTTACTGCGATCATTTGGTGGTGTTGGAAAAAGGTCAGTTAGTCACGCAGGGAACACCGCAAGAGGTACTGACAGAAGGTATGTTGGCATCGGTGTTTGATTTACAAGCGAGAGTATTTAACGACCCAATCTCAGGCACGCCGATGTGTGTGGCGGTGTAGGTTTACGTCTTTCGAAAGCTATCTGCAATAAAAACGTCGATCCATAAAAACAAGCCCCGCTAGTAACAAAGTCGCTAGCGGGGTTTGTTGTTTTTAAGAGCGTCCTTAATGTGGCGTTTAAGCCAGTTTAAATGTTGCTACTTTCGAGTTGAGATCCTCAGCTTGCGATTTCAGCTCAGCAGATTGATTCATCGATTCTTCGGCACCAACTACCAAGTGATCGGTCACATCTTTAATGGACGTGACGTTTTGCGTGATTTCATTGGTTACGTGCGTTTGCTCTTCGGCGGCGGTCGCGATTTGCGTTGCCATATCGCTGATCAGCGCAACGGCCGCGTTGATTTCATCCAGAGCCAGTGCTGCGCGATCAGCATCTTCCACCGAACCTTGCGCGAGCTGAGAGCTTGTATCCATGATGGCCACTGCGCGTTGTGTGGTTTGCTGCAAGGTCTCGATCGTCGAGCGAATCTCTTCGGTTGAGGTGTGTGTGCGTTGTGATAGCACGCGAACCTCGTCTGCAACAACGGCAAAACCGCGACCTTGTTCACCTGCACGCGCCGCTTCAATCGCCGCATTCAGAGCCAGTAAGTTGGTTTGCTCTGCGATGTCTCGAATCGTTGATAGCACGGTTGAGATGTCTTGCGCGTGCTGGTTGAGCTCACCGATGACAACGCTCGCTTGGTTGACTTCAGAAGACAAATTATTGATGGACGATTTGGAGTTGATCACCAACTCATGACCGTTTTGTGTGCTTGCTGAAGAGTCTTGAGCGGCTTTAGCCGTCTGCTCTGCATGTGCTGCAATCTCTTGCGTTGCCGATGCCATTTCAGTCACAGCGGTCGCCACCATAGTGATTTCTTGTTGCTGATGGTTCAGATCGGAAACCGATTGATTCGCGCGATTCGTGCTCAGCTCCGATTGTTGGCTCAGTTCTTCCGCTTGGTGACGAATGTGACCAATAAGTTGCTGCAAACTTTCAACGAACTGGTTGAAGTTTTCAGCCAGCTCACCAACTTCGTCACGGTTTTCTACTTTGATGCGTTGAGTTAGGTCGCCGCTGCCGTTTGCGATTTGTGCGAGCGCATTCGAAACGTTGTAGAGCGGACGGAACAAGATGCTACATAGCAGATTAAACAAAGCTACACAGATAACGACGACGATGGTGGTTGCGATGATCTGATCCCAAACAGCATCGTAGAGTGGGGCAACCAACGAGTTTTGATCTAACACCGTCACTGTTGTGAGCTTGGTACCCTCTATGTGGCGCGCGTAAATCACATATTCGGTGCCGTTAATAGAGACGCGATGCTCTGTACCTGAACGTGCGGCAGACGTAATGTCGTTGTTGTTGAGGCCTAGCTTGCTAACCGGTTGATTCAGCAGTTTACCGTTGTTATGAGTGAAAATATTGCCCTGTTCATTGGCAATAAACATATAACCTTCACCCGGTAGGATCACTTGGTTCAGACTGTTCAGGATATCACCGATCTCTACGTCAGCACCCAGAACGACGGTTTGACCATGCAATTGCAGGGCTTTACCGAGCGACACCACATTCGCACCAGTTGCAGCAGCAACGGTCGGGTTATCCATAAAGACTTTCGATGGATTGGCAATGGCGTTGGTGTACCAGCCCCACTTGCGAGGATCGTTATTACCTGGTGGCAAAACCACCCCATTAGCGTTGTCTTGTGACCCGTCCGGGTAAGCGAGGAAAACGTTATCGAACGCGCCAGAGTCTCGGACTTGTTTCAAATGCGTAACCAGAGAACGTTTCTCTGAATCAGAAGAGAGTGAAGTTAGTGCGCGCTCTTTAGAGAGTAGCCAGTCCTTTACGTATTGATTGTAAGATGCGCTAGTGCTTTCTAGTCGCTGTGCGACTTCGACATCGAGCCTATTTAATGAATCTCGAAAAGACAGCCCCTCTACCAGCACTCCCCCTAGAATGATGGCGGCACTGGCAGAGATTGCCAGTTTGTTTTTTAATGATAGATTTTTGAACATAAAGCGAATAATAGATCTTTGAATAATAGTTGTTGTGTTTTTATTCTCATCAGTGCTCTCTGCGCTGTTGAATATGCAGCAGAAAGTCAGATTCGAATCTGTTCAATAATTATATTTTATTGCTCAAAATAAATACTGACTCCATGTCGCGAATTTGAGTTTTACACCAAATAAGCAAAAGAATTTGGAACGATATTATTTATGTATTTGTAAAGTAAGGATTTGTCGATTTTTGTAAATGAGAATTGATTTCAATAAAAGGTGATCTTTATCACATTTGCGCGTCTGATAATCCATTAAAAATGTGAAGGTTATAGCACCGGATATATATTGATTAGCTTAATCATTGTTATGGGCAATCGTTATGCGCAGTATATTGTTAGTCCCCGCGTTATTAGTGTCAGGGTGTGCTCTGATACAACAGTCGACGCCGATTCAACCTGACGCCAACTGGCACGTGGACCAGTTATCGAACGGTATGAAATACCATCTTTATCCAACAGAAGATCAAGAAGTCTCGGTCCGTTTGGTGATGAATATCGGCTCATTCCAAGAAACATCTTCTCAAAAGGGTTACGCTCACTTTGTTGAGCATATGGCGTTTAATGGTAGTGAGCATTTTACCGGTAACGACGTTGTTAAACTTTTCGAGCAATCTGGTGGTAGCTTTGGCGCTGATATCAACGCTTTTACCAGTTATCAGCAAACGTCTTACCAACTTGACCTTGCGAATAATACGAAGCTAGAAGATGCCCTGAAGTGGATGAGAGATATCGGTAACGGACTTGAGTTTGCTCCTGAGCAAGTAGAGAAAGAAAAAGGGGTGATTCTCGGGGAATGGCGACGTGCTAATCCGGATGATAAGTCCTTTTCTATGCATGCTTACCAAGCCTCGATTGAAGGCACTATGTATGGTGAGCATGACCCAATAGGTACTCGCGAAGCGATTCAAAATGCTTCCTCGAGTAAGTTAAAGGCGTTTTACGACAAATGGTACCAGCCACAAAATGCCGAGTTGATTGTGACTGGTAATATCGACGTAGATTCACTGTCCAAGATTATCAAAAGCAAGTTCTCGAACTGGGAAAGTACCTCGGATACGCTAATAGAGAAGCGCCGTGATATTCGAGTGAACAACGAAAACAGAATCTTGCCAAGTAACACGATGGAATCACCAAGTCTTCATTTAGTGATTGAGCGTGGTCTAAGTGGCGGCACGACGATTGAGCAACAACATGAAGTGTGGCGTGATGAAGTAGCAACACAACTCATTCAACAGCGTTTGATCCGTGTACTCAGTGATGCCGCTGAACCTTTTCAATACGCTTATGCAGAGCCCTATTACTCTAACTATCAGCGTATGACGTCGGCAGGGATTTCGTTTGCACCAGATCGCCGCGAACAAATGCACCAGACTTTCATTCGTACCTTGGCGTCGTTGAGAGATTATGGTGCGACTCAATCCGAGTTAGATAGCGTTATGTCAAATTGGCAAGGTGAACTTGCAAATATTGATTCAGATTGGAGTCAGCGCAAGCCAAACAGTTACGCAGAAGCACGTGTTTTTCAAATTGGACAAGACAGTGTCAGCCAATCAAAAGAGAATTATGCCCAGAGTTTGGCAGAATTCATCAACAACGAGAATTTAGAGAGCATTAACACACAATTGACGGCTTTGTTATCTCAGCAGCCAAGCTTTTTTATTGGTTTGGGGAAAAGCGAAACGTCAGAACAGTTCAATGGTGTATTTGCCGCTCTAAACAGTGCCTATCTTCAAACTGGCGAAAAACCGTTAGAGATGTATGACAAAGTGGATGGATTCTTAAAGCCTACCCAGGAAGGCAGCATCACGAGCATGCGTCAGGAAGCGGGTGGTTTTCAAGTCTATACGCTATCAAACGGTGTCGAAGTGTGGTTCCAAAAAGATACTAAAGCGGGTGGTCGAGCGTATATTTACTATGCGAGCCAAGGTGGTAAAGCCGCTGTTGATCCGACGTTGTATGCCGCTTATGAAATCGCAGCAACAACGGCAATACGCAGTGGGTTAGGGGCATTTTCTGGTTCAGAGCTAGATAGCTACTTACGCAAAAACAACATTGCGCTTGGCGCGATGCTTGATGCGACCAGTCACGGAGCACAAATTACGGCGCCAAATACGCACCTAACTGATGCTTTGAATGGACTATACAACCTAGCGACGGAGATTAAAGTCGACGAGCGCCAGATGGCAGCAGCGAAGCAAGAGTTTAAACAGCAGAGCGGCGCTTTTTTTGAATCACCGATGGGAAAACTGATTCAAAAAGCAAACGGCAATTCTTATTTGCCGGGTAGTCGTCATCGTATAGTGTCCAGTGATGATGTTGAACAAGTGACTTCTGAGCAGATACTAGCGGTGCATGAGCAACTTTTCAAAACCAATGATGGTTTTAAGATGGTTATTGTTGCAAACGTAGAGCCGGAAGAAATTACACCACTTTTGCGTAAGTATGTGGCCTCTATCGAAATGAAACCGAGTCGTTCGATTGATTATCACGTTGCGTTTAACCCGGAAGTGCCGGAGCGAACTGTGGTTGCGGATGGGCATGAACCTTCATCGTTGTATGTAATGCGTTTGACTAATACGAGCGATTACCAACGTACGGCAAGAGACACGGTTATCGAAGATATTTTGCAACGTATTAGTAATGCACGTGTTTTGGATATTGTGCGAGAAGAGTCTAGCCTTGATTACAGCCCGAGCATTTACACCATGACACAAGATCGCGAACCCATCTCTGATTGGCTCTTGGAGTCTCAAGTCGAGCCCGAAGACGTGGCACTTTTAGAGAGTAAACTGGGTAAAGTGTTTGATGATTTAGCGTCAAATATTACCCAAAAAGAAGTGGATACGGCCGCGAAACAACTGGCAGTCGCGATGCAAGGATTGGATGACAACCCAGCACAGAGATCATGGGCATATGCTCGTTATTTGGTGCATGATTACGGCGTCGATGTGTTACTTGACGTTGAGAAAGTGGCTAAAAGTGTGACGTTAGATGAAGTGAAAGCGCATGCAAAATCAGCTTTTGGTCCACAAGCAAAACGCTCGGTGATGGTTTTAAATCCGGCCGAATAATCACGTAGTTTCTGACGAAAATCGTGGCAATAGTAATAAAAAAGACGGCGTGAAAGCCGTCTTTTTTAAGCACTTTAATCAAAGCTTTTATGCTGATTTACGCGCAAGTCGCTTTTCATTGTTGGTGTTGTTTTCTTTTGTGATCGCACTGTCTTGAGCCTTACCCTTTAACGTTACCACTTCCTTTTCAGGTAATTCGGCTGCTTCACCAAAGAATTTGCCACCAGGTTCAATGCTGAGGTTATTGCTCCAGATCCTACCGCTTACGCGTCCCTTGGCAAGCACTTGAATGTGTTCTGCGTGACAGTTTCCGTCCATCATGCCATTAATGATCAGCTGTTTAGCGTAGATTTCACCGTTTACTCGCCCGCTTTCTGCGACAACGAGAGTGCCTTCCACGTTAATTTGACCATCGACGATGCCATCAATCTGGACATCGTTTTCTACTTTGAGTTCTCCGCTAAGAGAACAGCCTTTGGCGATGAGAGTTGAAGCTGCTGAGCTACTCGTTGTTCCACTGTTTTGATTAAAGATTCCCATCGTATTCTTCGCTCCTTAGTAAAAATGTCTTCGAAATCATTAAGGCTCCAATCGACAAATGGTTTCGGATTCAGTGCTCGCCCAACAAATCGCACCTCGTAATGCAGGTGAGGGCCAGAAGAGAGCCCACTGTTGCCGGAAATTGCAATCAGCTGCCCTTTTTTGACGAACTGACCACTTTTTACTTTGAACGCTTTCAAGTGCGAATAAGAACTCGAAAAACCGAAAGAATGTTGCAGCCTGAGGAAGTTACCAGAGCCTTTATTACTGCGGCGGGTGACTTCCACTACCCCATCGGCAGGGGCATAAATTTTGGTGCCGATATTTACGGCAAAATCGAGCCCACGATGCATCTTGGCAACTTTTGTCACCGGATGGATACGCTTACCGAATCCGGAAGATAGTCGTACGTTGCCGACTGGAGAGCCACTTGGTATTTGGTTTAATAACACCATGCGAACGTTTGAGGTTATCGCCGCTGCATCGAGCCTAGCATCCAAGTTATTTGTCGAGGTATGTTCTCCAACCCCAAGCACTTTCTCTAATTCACCCAAACGTTCCGAAACAAGTTGTACCCGTTCTTCCCGTTCTGAAAGGTCATTTTCTAGCTCTGATTTAAGTGTTTTCAGTGTGCTGAGCTCTTCACCCATGGTGCGTGAATGCTCTGTCAATTCAGCTTGTTTTAACGCTGCATTATCAACGCGAGTGTACAAGTGATGAATTAAGATTACGGTCGCGGCCAGAGCAACAACAAAAAAAACGAAAAACGTTTTTATGTTGCGTTGCATCCTTTTACTGAAGTACCAATGTCTTGAGCCATTGATAGTTGATATAGAGATCGTCAACTGGTCTTTCATCGTCTTCTATTGCTCGTATTTGGTATACGTCTCGTCACTGAGTTAGTAGGAATGTAAGGAAAACGAGTAGGGACCGCCAGAGGCAAATTGGAAAGAAGTGTCAGGTCGTGAGGCGTTTTCAGATATTAGATAAAAGACTCAATAAAGATTTAATATTCTGCTGATTTTGGTCGTAATTACTCCAAATCGCTTCATTTAACTGAATATTATGATTTTTAAGGCGGTTATCCGAGAAATTGGATTGTGAATATTGCCAATAGCATCCGCACGCAATTCAACTTACTTCACGGTTTGCCTTATAAATGTTGGATAATTTATCAAACCGACATTCATTACATCGATAACTTGTTTATGATAGCGGTTGATATAAAGCACTATTCATTGGCTTTAAACCTAAGCGTTACATTTCGTTTAGGAACACATAACTATGACAACGGAGTTGGTCGTGAAAAAACTACTATTGGCTACAGCAGTGGTCGCAGCAGCAGGGGGCGCTGGCTACCTGTACCAAAACAATACTACCGCGAGTGATGCAGGCTCACTGTTAACGCAAGTTCCTGCAGATTCACTTATGGTGACGTATCAGACAGAACCTTTTAACCATTATAAATACATGAACGCATTCGGTACGGCGAATCAAGGCTCGATTGCAGAACTTTTTGCCGATGAACCACTGTCTCCACAACAGCAGTTTGCAGTTAACTTATTCGATGGGTACCTAGAGAGTGCTGCGTCGCCAGAAACATTAAAAGCTTATTTGGGCACCGGGGAAAACATTAATCCTGTGTTGTACACAATTGGTATGGTACCGGTGTACAAAGTGGATATTGAAGACCCTGCCGCGTTATGGAAAACACTGGATCATGAAGAGCAGATGAGCGGCGCTAAGCATGAGTTGGTTAAGCTTGGTGAAGTCGAGTATCGTCGTTACGAGATGACTGATTCAATTGACCCGCAGGACGGTATTGGCTTGGTTGTAGCCGTGGTTGATAACGTGCTTACGTTAACGGTTGATGTTCCGCAACTGGGCGTTCAAAACCCGATTAAAATGGCATTAGGGCTTGAAGCACCAAGTCAAAATATTGCTGACAGTGGACGCCTTGAGGCGTTGCAAGCCAAATACGGTGAAAACAACAACTCTTTTGGTTACTTTGATCATCGCGAAGTGATTAAAGGTTTGACGACGAAAGATGGCAATATGTTTGCTCGTCAAATCAGCACGTTGGATGCAATAGATCCTGAACCAACGATTGAGGAAATGCGTTCACCAGCCTGCCATACTGAGCTTACTCAAGTTGCAGAAAACTGGCCTCAGTCCGTCGCGTTTGCAGAATACAAGATGAAAGGCGATCAGGCGTTCATTAAAGGTTCTTTTGTTGTTGAGTCCAACAATAAAGTGATTCTAGATGCGCTCAAGTCGATTCGTGGTGTATTGGCTGAGTCTAAAAGTGATAAGAGTTTCTTTAGTATGGCGCTTGGTTTAGACATTAATACTCTAGCGCCATCGATTGGTCAGATTTGGGCTGACTTGACCCAGCCTCAATATCAATGCTCTTTATTGACACAAATGCAGCAAGAGATGGGCGGCCAGAATCCAGCAGCCGCTGTAAGCATGGGGTCAGGCATGGTTAATGGCCTTAAAGGGTTAAGCCTGCAAATGTTTGATATCAAAGTAGATACTAATGCTCAGCATGGTGAAGTATTTAGCCAGCTAGATGGTATGTTGTCTCTTTCTGCCAATGATCCAATGATGCTTATTCAAACTGCGCAAATGTTCGTTCCTGAACTTGCTCAATTGCAAATTCAACCGGATAACCAACCTGTTAATGTCAGTGACCTATTAGAAATGCATACTGGCATGAAGGTGGACGTGTTTGCTCGTCTAAACGAAAACCATTTCACCCTTTACAGTGGTGATAGTGCTGCGGAAGCAAGCAAAGAAGTGATGGCGCAATCACTTTCTCCAAATGGCTTGTTCAGCTTTGATTTTGATTCAGAGCGTATTTTGGAAGTGTTAGAGAGTGCGTCGTCAATCACTGGGGAGCCGGTTCCGGATGATGTTGTCAAAAGCTTACAAGGCGAGCTTGTTGGTGGTATGACGATGGACGTGACAGACCAAGGTATTGGTTTTGAGTTTGATTACCGCGGTGCAACTAAACCTGTAACGGTTGCACAGCAGTAACACATTGCGTAGAAAAAGGCGGCTTGAAGCCGCCTTTTGTTATTATGTACCGTATTAAAAAGCGAGTGGGAAGAGCGACGCTTACTCATCTATTTGAGGATGAGAGTATTGCTGATATTCAGGTAACTCTTTTCTTAAATTACTAAATGTCGCCCATGCACTTTCTTTTGAGAGTTTGTTGATCAGCCAGTTTGGCAATAGACCTCCGGGGTCAGCAAACGCCTTGTATTCCACGAGTGTTGTATCGTTTGTGAGTTTTTGTAACTCCCAAGTCGCATCAACCGAGCGAATTCGAACATAACCATTTTGTTCAGCAAGATATGAGTCAGGTGCGCTTTTGATTTCTATCGTGAATCCCAGCTCATCGACCCAGTACTTTGAGTAGGTGACCATATCCCGATTTTTGGCAGGCCATGGTGCTTTAAACTGGGTGTAAACGATGTTCTCGGTGGCCGATATCTGATTTAAAACCCGGCTATGACTGGCATTGTCAATCCAGTTCGGGATATTGTCACTGTCTTCCAGTAGCGTTAAAAATGCACCATAGCTGGTGGGTGTGAACATCCGGGCACGGATCTCAACTAAACCGTCACTATGTTCTCGGGAGTAAATTGTGATTCCATTCTTGTCACTCTCGAACTGCCAGTTCTCGTTGGCGCTCGCATCAGTGCCAGCGGATATCAATGTGGCGAGTGTTAAGGCGCCCATTCTTAAATGCAACATCATGTTAGTATCCGCCAACTTTTCCTAAATTTAAGTTTATACGATTTGTCGTAACTATAAGGACAATAGTATGTTTTTTGTTATCGTTCTGAAGGTTGCTCTGCACTGAAGCCACGTTGAATGTTGGTGAAGGTAAGCGATGCAAATATTACGATAACGATCGCTAGATGCCATGCTTGACTCAATCCAAGCTGCACCAGAGTTAAGCTGACCAATGAGGAGACGACCATTTGTCCACCACCAGACATTGCCGCTGCGGCACCTGCTTGCTTTTTATAAGGTTGCATTACCATCGCTTGTGCACAAGGTAGGGCAATACCATTACCCAAGATCATTAATAGCTGTCCTAGCATCAGAAATAGAGGCTCAACAGGACAGAAAAATAACCATATTGCGGCAGCGAGGTGAAGAAATGGGGTGCAGAGCAGCATTTTTTTATTGCCAATAATTGGCCTTACTCGGTTACAAATCGTGGTACCACATAACATACCCAAAGCGGGAATGAGCGCCCACATCGCGTATTGAGCGGAGGTCATGCCAATTTGATCTTGCATGATAAATGGCATCACAGAGACTGTCGTAATCATTAAGCTGAAGTTTAACCAACTGATACTGGCGAAGCTCATAAAGTAACGAGACGTAAGTAAGCTCTTGTATTGGAGTAACATTTTTCGGGGTGACGGAATGACAGAACGTTTTGTGATGGTTTCTGTGAACTTAAAGGCGATGATTACCCAAGCCAGCGAGACATAGCCCAACAGAGAAATAAACACCATACTCCAACCGAAGTGGAAGTTGATAAAGCCGCCAATCACAGGTGCAATAAGTGGCGTGATTGAAGCCGCCATGGCGATGTAAGACATTGCCACTGGGAGTTCATCCCCGCTAAATCTATCTCGAGTCGACGCCCTCGCGAGTACCGCGCAGCATCCTGTACCTAACCCTTGTAAAAAGCGCCCCATCACCATCCCTGTAAATGTGTCACTGAAGAAAATAATTATCAGCAGACCAGACATCGCGATGAGTAAACCGGTAAGTAATACTCTTTTTCGTCCTAAAGCATCTGACACTGGCCCGTAGATAAATTGAGAGGGGCCGAAGCCGAGCAAATAAATACTCACAAGCAGTTGAGCTTGGTCGAGGGAGATGGAAAAGTCTTTTGCTATCCATGGCAAAGAGGGCATAACTAGCCCCATGCTCAACTGGCCAACGCTAATAATAAGACAGGCGAGTAGTATAGTATGAAAGTTGATTGGGCGACTCATGACTGGTCTCCATTCAAACAACCTTTTTGGCGTCGTGAGCTTAAGCCGCCTTCGTCATCCACTTCATTTAGCTTTGCTTTGACCCGCTTCACAGTCGATAGACTGACTTCGCATTGCTCTGCTACGTTTTGCAATGTGTAGCCTTCTAGCAGTAACGTTGCGATCTGTTGGTGTTTGGTTTTGTTTGCGGGGCGGCCGCGAAACTTCTGTTTCCATAATTCTGGCTGCTCTTTAATGGCCTGTCGCCCTTGCTCTGCGGCAAACAGGCGATGTTCAGTCTGCACTTTCCCATATCCAGATAACACTGTGAGTAGTGTTTGAGTCTGAACAGAACCTGGCTCAAAAGTTATTGATTCACATACAGTTTTCAATGTTACCCCTTTATCGAGTAGCATTTTTATCGTGTTCAATGCTTGACTAAAGTCGCGACCAAATGCGGTCAGCCACCAGAGCACAATCGTATCCCCAGCTCTGACGGAATCGAGCAGTCGTAAGAATGCCTCTCTCTCGGTTGGAGGCATGCAACCACGAACCTTATCCTCAAAATGCTGAGCTTCGGGCGCAAAAGCTTTTAGAGTATTAAGGTGCTCTTGGTAAGCTCGATTTTTTGGCGAATAACGAGTGTAAAGATACGTGGTCATAAGGATTATGAGCCTCTTTTTGTTTGGTTCATATAGTGTAATAGCTCATAAATATACATGGGTTCATTAATGCTTACAACACTAAATGAGCCGTTTGGGAGTCAGAGGCAAATAAAAAAGCCAACCGAATGGCTGGCTATAGCTATTTAAGCTTTTGTTGTCTGGCGCTCGATTAACTTCACTGGCACCATCATTTTTACTAGGCTGCCGTTTTTCGTATTAATTTGATCAACAATGATCTTCACGCACTCGCGAGCGAGGCGACGGAAATCCTGGCGGAACGTGGTTAATTGATAGCTTAACCATTCTGTCTGAGGAATATTATCAAAACCAATGACTTGTAAGTCCTGAGGAATCCTCAACCCGCATTCTATACGGGCGATATCCATGACCGCCATCGCAAGGTTATCGGTTGCACAGAACACCGCTTCAGGCCGATTTTTGTCTGCCAGTATGGCACGGACTTTATCAAGTGAGCTCGCGTAGTCATAGCTGGCTTCAATGATGCGTGGCGTCTTGCCGGTTAGGTCTTCAAATTCAGAGCAGAAGCCGCTTTGACGTTCGTCATTCGTAAAGGTTGGCACTTCTCCCGTCAAATAAACCGCGTTCTTCACGCCACTTTTGTGCAGAAGTTGCGCAGCTTGTTGGCCTGCTTCGTAGTTGTCACTGATAACGTAGCTACTCCTAGTACCTTCAACAACTCGTGCGTATTGAACAATTGGGATATTAAACTCTTCACATTCTTCATAAAGGGACTTATTGAAGGTTGCGGAAGCAGCAATGACACCATCGACGCGATACTGGAAGATATTTGGGATTGAGTGGCCCTCTTCTTCATCCACTTGCCATGGAATCAATACGGCAGAATAACCTTTTTTCTGTAACTCACTGGAAATTAATTGCAGTGTTTTCATATGGATAGGGTAATCCGCATCAGGAAACACCAAACCTATCAATTTCGATTCGTTTGTGGTCAGGCTACGTGCAAAGGCGTTAGGGCGGTAGTTAAGGGCTTTAGCCGCTTCAAAGACTTTTTGCTTGGTCTTTTCGGATACTGAGCTACCCGGAACAAACACGCGCGATACAGTAGATTGAGAGACGCCTGCCATCTTTGCCACATCTTTTGATGTGACTACGTGTTTAATTGATTTCATGAATAAAACTTAGTTGCCAGTAATTGAGGTCATAAGACTAGCATAAATAGGTACGTATTCATAAATGTTCTAACGGGTATCCTAAGTAGAATAATGGCTTTGGAGTATTAAAAAGCAAAATGTGGGTTAACCCATTCGATTTGCTTTGAGCTAGCACTAGAGCTAGAGCGTAGATACTGTCCGTTTGTTGGACGTACAGTATCTACGTAAAGAACATTAATTTGCTTGTTTGACTGCAACTTTACGTTTCGGGGAGAGGAGTGAATACCCCATGTATCCGATGCAAGCGGTTGCGACAAGAATAGAGCAGCCACGCATAAAGTTAATCAGCATAGGAGCGTTGTCGGTAAACGCGTTGATCCCCCAAAGCATCACGAGAGAGAACACAAACATCACTAGTAAGCCATAACATGGAGCATCGATTTTGCCGGGAACGACATACCAACCATCTTCCTTGATTGGTTTATTTAGACGAGCATATTCCGCTTGCTGGCCTTTCACTGTGTAAAGATGCATTTCATCTTGTTTACCCGTCAGGAGAAGGCTAGCAATGTAAGCAACAACGGCATTCACAAGGACGCCAATCACGCAATACCAAGGCCACGCAATATCGGTCGCAACGGCTACATACCAAATCACCAAGAAGCTAGCAGCAACGCCAATCAACAAGCCTTTTTCAGTAATGTGTTTTGAGTAGAACCCAAGGACAAACATACAGAAGCTCGCACCGACAAAGTAAGAGCCTGCCTTACTCAGCACTTCCAGTACCGAGCCGGTGCTGGTGGCAAACATGATCGCTGGAATGATGACCAAAATCGCCCACGCCACCGTGAAGAAACGCGATACCTTTAAGTAATGCTCTTCCGACTCGTTTTGCTTGTAGAAGCGTTTGTAAAAGTCAGCCA
The DNA here is from genome assembly GCF_033338635.1 of Vibrio sp. Vb1755. NCBI lineage: Bacteria > Pseudomonadati > Pseudomonadota > Gammaproteobacteria > Vibrionales > Vibrionaceae > Vibrio > Vibrio sp. Vb1755. Next base: position 162,635 of record NZ_JAWOTA010000003.1, read on the forward strand.
CAGAAACGGTCGCCATTGAGTTAAAGGCGGAATCGAGACTCGACATACTTGCCGCCAGAATCGCAGCTGCAATGATGCCCATCAAGCCTGGCATTCCATATTCACTCGCGTAATGAAGAATGATGGTGTTGCCATTTTCAAACTCTTTACCGTCGTAATAAGCGTTGAATAGGACGCCAAGCAAGATAAAGACAAAGTAAATAAAGAAGGCCACGTAGCCCATCATCAACATTGCCTTTTTCGCATCGCCCATGTTTTTCGCGGCCATACAACGTTGTACCATCATTTGGTTACCACCATACACGGTGGTGTGGAACATGGTCATTGCGATAACGCCGGCCCACACCGTCGTTACTTGGCTTAGGTCAAAACTTGTTTGTAGGGCATCTGTCATTCCTTTCGCTTTGAGTTCTGCCATTACCTCCGTCATCGGGGCAGGCATGCCATTCCATACGGCTTCGATGATGATGAATGCGCCAATAAACAAGATCACAGCTTGAATCACATCGGTCCAAATAACGGCCGCGATACCGCCCATAACGGTATAGATGAGGGCAATTGCAGTGACGATCATGATGCAGTACATCACGTCGATACCAGTAATAAACTCTAAAATCATTGCTGTCGCATAGAGTACCGCTGCCGAGCTCAATGCTTGTTTGATAAGGAAGATAAACGACAATGTCAGTCGTGAAGCCTTGCCGAAGCGTCGCTCTTGATACTCGTAGATAGAGGTTAAACCGTTGTTGTAGAAAAACGGCATAAATACAGCCACGATGAAGAAGATCACGAGTGGGTAATTGAGGTGAATTGCGATAACCGATAGGCCTTCTTTGTATGACCAAGCCGGCCCACCAAGAAACGACATAGCACTGACGTAAGTACAAACGACTGAAATACCGATCGCCCACCAAGGAATGTTTTTGTCACCCAAGGCGAATTGGCTCGCAGAAGTCACTCGCTTACCAATTACCGCGCCCAGAACTAACGTTAGGGCAATGTATCCGCCAAGGATGCTCCAGTTAAGAGCGCCAAACTCATGCATAATTAGGTCCTTCTAACTGTTCTTTCATTTGTGCAAATACGTCGTATCCAAGTTGCAGCAGGATATGAACGATGTCGATCGCCACCCAGTTTTCCTTCAGTAAATCGCCTTCGCGTCGCCAAATGTCCATAACGCGAAGTTCGATGTGTTTTCCTGTCGGAGCAAGACCGAGCCAGCCACTGTGACCAGTATGAGTACCATGCATATGTGGCCAGCCACCTGTGGATACGTAGTCATTTTTAGCCAAAAAATTGACCTCAATATCGACACTTCGATCAGGGAAGGCGAACACGAATGGTGCTTGGTGGTGGTTACGGAAACCTTTGATGCCGCGCGTCGTACCAATACCTGCTGGGCCGTACCACATAAAGTCACTATGCCAGTAGTTTTCTAAATCCATCGAGAAGAGATCTTGACCATCAAAACGACCCAAGCAAGACAGCATATCTTCGACTAATTGGGCGCTCTTCTCACTTTCTTTCAGAGACACAACAGAATGTTGGATACCGTTTGACGTCGCAGGAGAAGGGACTAAGCCATCGTGGCCTAAGCTTTTTCTAAGAGGGTTGCTTCCCGCTTGATTCATCGCATCGATGAAGTCTGGAATCATGTATGATTCGGTGATTTGGTCGTTCTCCACACACACCATTTCGGTGTAACGTAAGTAGAGTGTTTTCCCTGTTGCAGGGATGCCAAACAGTGGCTGTTCAAACGTACCGACAAAGTAACCAGTAGAGTTGTACCAAGTGCGGCCTTCGTATTCGCCGTGCATCACAATCATTGGACGGCGTTCGGCATCAGGTAAAGCATTAACAAGTGGTGAGAGGAAAGATTCGTGGGTTGCATCTGGGCCATTGAGATCGTTCACAGGGTGCGCCACGCACCATTTTACGTCAGGGTTCAAAGCTTGCAGAGCGGTCTGTTTTTGCTCTTTATCTGCGGCGTTGAAGTAGTTCTGGTAGAACTGTTCGATGATGTTGAGTGACATATTGCTTCCTTACTGTCTGTGATTTGAATGAATAGTGTTTAATCAGCCGTTAGCCTTGCTGTAGCAGGATTTGCTTCCAGATTGCGGTCTCGTCAAACAAAGTGAATTCGCGACGAAGACCCCAAGGGCCAAACTCAGCGTGGCTGATCCCCATGATGTAAACCTCTTTCCCCGAAGGCTTACCAAACATCCCATACCCTTCATGCTTACCATGCAAAGACCAACGAATTGCAGCGCGTGGTGACATCATGTCGTCATCTCGGCCGATACGATGGTGAACGGAAAATTGAGCATTAGGAAAGGACGCGCGAAGTGCCATCCAAAAATGGTCAACTTCCGAGTGTGATAGGGCAGTTTGACCGCCTGTGTATTCGCCGATACAAGCGCGATCGTATTCTTTTGGTACGGTAGAGAACTCGGCGTTCATAAGACTTCTTAGAATCGCTTCGTAACGTTGGCCGTATTCATTGTCATTGCCTATGCCCAAATAGGGGCCTGGAATATCGGCTTTAGGTGTTAATGGAAATGGGCTTGATTCCACGCCACCCTCGAATTCGATTTGCTGGCGTGCAAACTCTTCTGATGTCATGCCTAATTGCTTCGCGATATCGGCTTGATCGCGAACCAACCATTCGTCATTGATTTGGTTATTAATAGCGTGGCAGTCCGCGATAATGCGGAAACGAAGCTTGCGGTTCGAAGCTTGTCCATAGAAGCCGTTTCCGCTGTGCGTTGCGGTAGAGATGATTCGATGAGAAGAAAGCATGCCTTGCTCTGGCGTACCAGACCAAATGACATCTTCGCCATAGAGAGTTCGATCCGGAAATTCCGCTAGCGTCGCCATCGTAGCACTGATAACTCCCTCGTTTCCTTGGACGATAGAGAGGGGAGTGCGAACAACAATGTCAGGAGAGTAGTAGTGTTCCAAGGTGTTCAAACCTCGATCTTCCCATATCTCTTTTGTGATACCAAGAATGTAGTCGGGAAAGTCACGCCACTTTTCATCGAAGCCAACCATGGCCATAAATCACCTCCTGAGTTGAATAGTTATGTATTGGATTAAAATTGATTACGTATCCAAAACTAACTCATGTTGCAAACTTGTCAATGGATTGTTTGTGTGGTGTGTAAATAGCGTGCTGATGATCAGATTTTTAACAATTGATCGAAAAATAAACACGACAAATGTGGTGTTGTAAGAAAATTCTGAACTTTGTTGAGTGAATTTATAGGCAGGATTAAGATGCATTTTTTGTATGAATTTCTTTCTAATGCTCTGTTTTTAATGATTTAACTAGGGTGGTTGCGTTTGTTTTAAAGAAATAGTTAGAGCAATCAGTACTTAAGATGCTTTTTGTTATCGCTCTATGGGAACCTTCGTTATTTTTCTCTGTTTTGGTGCAAGTCTTGCCAAAATGAGGCAAGGGCGAGAGTAAATTGCATACGAATGCTAATTGCTGTAAAGCCGTCACTAGCGCCTGTAAAAACAAAAAGAGCCACTAGAAAGGTGCATACCTAGTGGCTGGAGAAATTATTACGGGCCTATGAAGTTTGGGTTCAGGATAAAAGCGCAGGCAGCGATAGAGAGATGGCAGGGATGAAGGTAATCAACATCAAGGCCACTATCATTGCTCCAATCCAGCCCATAATGGCTTTAGAGAGCGACTCTATTGGTACTTTGCCTACCTGACTTGCCATAAACAGGTTGGCACCCAGAGGAGGCGTAACAAATCCAATGGCCAAGTTCACGATCATTACGATACCAAAATGAACGGGGTCCATGCCGAGTGCTGACGTAATGGGTAGCAGAATTGGCGTGAGAATAACAATGGCGGCCAGCGTTTCCATAAAGGTACCGACAAGCAACAACAGGACATTGATGCAAAGCAGTATCAGAAGTTTGTTTTCGGTAATCGATAGAATGAACTGAGCGATCTCTGTTGGTAGACGTTCTAGCGTCAATATGCGGCCAAACGTCACGGACGCACCCACAATGACGAGCACAGCGCCAACTAACAGTGACGATTCTAGAATGATTTTCACCACTTGCGCTGGTTTGAGTTCTTTATAAACAAACATGCCAAAGAACAAGCCATAGAGCACACCAATGGCGGCTGATTCGGTAGGCGTGAAAATACCGGAATAGATGCCACCGAGAATGATAACGGGTAGTAGCATTGCCCAACTGGCTTCTTTTAGCGCATCAAGACGCTCTGCCCAAGTCGCTTTGTGCTCGTTACCTGTGTAGCCCCGTATTTTGGATACAATTAGACAATAGCCGATCAATACCATACCGACGACCAAGCCAGGAATGATGCCCGCCATGAACATCTTGGTGACTGAGACCTCAGCTGTGATCGCGTAGACGATCATCACCACAGAGGGTGGAATAATGACGCCAATCCCGCCGGAAGAGGCTATCAAAGCTCCTGCAAAACTACGGTCGTAGCCTTTCTTCACCATAGAGGGAATCATCGTCAGGCCGATAGCGGCAACGGTGGCAGACCCTGTACCAGAGATGGAAGCGAAGAACATGCACGCCACAATGGCGACGATGCCAAGCCCACCAGTAAAGTGACCAAAGAAGACCTCCGCCACATGCAATAATCGTTTTGAGATCCCTCCTTGGCTCATGAGGTTGCCTGCCAAGGTAAAAAGAACGACGGCAAGGAGAGGGAAGGAGTCGAGCCCTGTCACCAAGCCTTGTACTAAGAACTCGATGTTAAGAAAGGGCAGGCTTAATATCGCGACCATACTGGCTGCCGCCAGAGCAATACCAACTGGAACGCCAATGAGCAGAAGCAGACCAAAGCTGCCAAATAAAAGTGCAGATGTCATGCGTTAAGCTCCAATAGTCGGTTAGAAGTACGATACTTGGCTTTAAGATGGCGATAGCGTTGGCGTGAAAAGCGTATCCGTTCGCTGGTATTGGATAGAGCGCTAGTGCGTTGATAAATGCTGGTTACCAAGCGCACGCAGCTTAAGATTGCGCAAACCAAAACGGACGCATACAGGCAAGCAATAGGTATTTCCATTGCGGGTGCGATCTGACCGAGTTGCAGGCTTCGGTTGATGACCTTAAATCCAAACCAGGCGACAGTGGCACTAAAGGCAAGGTAGATAAGATCAGAGGCAATCAAACTGAATTGCGTCCAATTGCCCGGAAGTTTATCGATGAACACACGAATACGGATGTGTCGATCATCTCGGATACAGTAGCTGATGCTCAGGTACATCGCCCATACGAATAAATAACGAGCCAACTCTTCAGCCCACGCGATCGTTGCGTCAAATAGGCGTAGTGCGATTTGCAAGCACAGTAAAGTTGTCATCGTTGAGATCGCGATAACGATAAGGGTAGGTTCTAGGTATTTGTCTAGTAAGCGAAACCACTTCATATTCACCTCCAAAACGGAAAGCACGACCTGTTTCCAGATCGTGCAAAAGAGTGGGAGTTATAGGCGTTCTATCTCGGCAATCACGTTGTCAAACAAGTCTTCACCTGTCTTGCTACGCAGATCTTGGTACACGGCTGCATTCATTTTTTCTTTCATGATGCTGCGCACGTCATCTGGGACGATGTTAACCGTCATGCCTTTCGCTTCGAGATCTTTGATCACTTCTTGGTTTTGCTTAGCGGCGAGGTCGCGCTGCTTTGCGATGGTTTCTTTACTTACTTCACTGATCAGCGCTTGTTGTGCGGCCGGCAGTGAATCCCAAAACGATTTGTTCATGAACAACACGTAGTTGGTGTATATATGGTTAGTTAAAGAGAGGTACTTTTGTGCCTCGTAAAAACGTTCGGCATAAATAGAGTAGATAGCACTTTCTTGAGCGTTAATCAGGCCTTGTTGTAACGAGGTGAAAATTTCTCCCCAAGACAGAGGTGTTGGCGCAGTACCAATAGATTTCCACGCGCTTATTTGAGTGGGGTTAGATGCCGAGCGAATCTTTAGCCCTTTCAGGTCCTCAATACTATCAATTGGCTGTTTGTTGTTGGTCACGCTACGAAAGCCGACCTCCATAAAGCCAAGTCCATGAAAGCCTTTTGATTCCATAGCATTCAACAATGGTTGTCCGATCTTCTCACTGTCGAGCGCTTTGTGTGCTTGCTCTTCGCTATCAAAAAGGTAGAACACGTCGAGCACGTTAAACTCTGGGACGTAGGGAGAGAGTAAAACTGACGCACCAAACGTCATTTGTAAGTTGCCTTGCTGTACGAGTTCAGTCGTCTCACGCACATCGCCTAGTTGTCTTGCCGGATAGATTTCAACTTCTATCTCACCGTTTGAGCGAGCTTCCACTTCTTGTTCGAAATAGAGCATTGCTTTGTGTACGGGAGAGGTTTCTTGACTGTCATGAGCAAGACGAATAACACTGGTTGCAAACGTATTCATACTGCTAAATGCAAGCCCCAGTGCGGTAAGTGAAGTAAGGATTGCTTTCTTCATCGTTCTTCCTTGTTTCTGGTATGACCTGCCATGGGCATTCGTCGGCAAGTCACACAACTTTTTATGTTTTTATAAATTAGTTGAGCAATTCATATCCATTTTGCATACGAATCCAAAATAAAACATTAAAGTAACAAGTCAATAACAAGATTGATGAATTGATGAGGAATTAAATAACGATTGGTGAAAATTTAATCGTGATCACAGAAAATGCCTTACTCGAAAGCAAGACATTTTGTTTATGAAGAATGAATAAAATGGATTTATTAAATGGTGCTACTACGTTCGATCAAGGTGCCTTGCTCGAAAAGGTATTCGCCAGTTGCATCCAGGTTGCCGTTGATTCGATTCATCAAGTCTTCAACCGCTCGTTTAACAATTTTGTCGACTGGTTGAGCAATGGTGGTCAAATCATAACTCGGCCATGCAGACATCGGAATGTTATCTACACCCATCACAGAGAAGTCTTGGGGGATCTTTGCTCCGGCTTGTCGCAAGCCATCCATCACACCCATGGCGAGGATGTCGTTTGCACAAAAAATTGCATCGGGTTTGCTAGTGTGCGACAAGATCGCTTTCGCCGCTTCTAAGCCTGCTTCAAAGCTGTACTTGGCTTGGATAAAGGTTGGTGACGGGGAGCCGAGTTCTTGCAACTTTGAAGAGAAACCCAGCCAACGCTCTTCACTGGTCATGGAGCCAGCATCGCCACTGATATAAGCACACTGTTTTGCGCCTTTCTGCGTTAAATACTCGGCTGCTTGTTGGCCCGCCAATCGGTTATCAATACCAGAGCTATTGGCATTAATACCCTCGGCGTAGCGGTTAATCAAGCTTAAATGAACGCCAAACTTTTCGCATTGGGCAAACGCGCGTGAGGTTAAACGGCTGGTGGCGATAACGAGTCCGTCCACTTGGTATTCAATGGCGCGTGAAATGGCGAGATCGAGGTCGTCCTTGTCGATAGGGCAAAGCACAACTTGTCCGCCTCGCTTTTGAATTTCGACAGCCAAAGCACGAGATTGCATGTCGTACATTGGGTTTGATTCGCTATCTAACGCAATCGCCACTAAGCCTGAACGATTCGAAATCAGACCTCGGGCGATGGCATTCGGTGTGTATCCGAGCTTAGCTGCGGCATCCATCACCATTTTGCGTTTCTTCTCGCTAATACTCGCAGTCGGGCTGAATGCTCTAGATACCGTCGATTGAGAGACGCCGAGCATCTTCGCGACGTCGATCGAAGTTACTTTCGCTTTAATGGTGATACTCCTTATTTAAGGCCATTGAACCTGCTCATACGTGCTGAGTGTATGGGCTAGGGGATTTCTGTGTCTAGAGCATTACATTGATAAGGCGTAAATATCAGAGAAAACTCAAGAATTCATCACATTTCTCTCTTGTTTGAAGCCATCAATGATCATTTTGTGTTCAGACCCAACACAAAAGAAGCTAACGCCGAGTTCACGCCATTCCCGAGCTTGTTGAGCCGTCGCGACAAACATGCCAACAGGTTTATTGGCGGCTCTGGCCGCTTCGATTACTCGCATACTTGCTTGTGCGACTTTCTCATCATGAACGCTATCAGCACCATAAGCGACAGTGAGATCAACTTGGCCAATGAAGAGCGCATCAATACCTTCAACATTGGCAATCGCTTCAACATTTTCGACCCCTTGAGGGTCTTCAATTTGTGCAATGACAATCGTATTCGCACGGCTGTCTTTTAAGTGTTCAACCATGGGTTTAGTGGCGTATTGCGCTGTTCGACTGGAACCAGCATACCCTCGGCCACCTTCGCCGTAATGGCAGATTTTCGCCAGTTGCGTCGCTTGCTCAGCAGTACAAACATGGGGAATTTGTACACCCGCCGCGCCACAGTCAAGCGCGTTCAAAATGGTTGAAGGGGCGCTGTCTTGTACTCGTACCACGCACGCGAGGTCATTCGCTCTGGCCGCCATGATGCACAGATCAAGCGAGGAACGATCGAAAGGTGCGTGCTCTGCATCCAGTACCACAAAAGGCAACTCTGCCAGTGCCAATACCTCGATAATGTGAGGATGAGGGGTTTTAACAAATGTACCTAATAGCGTTTCTTTAGTCAGACGTTGCTTAAAATTGCTCATGATTATCTCCTTTGCAAAGGTATGCAAAAACTAACACGGAGAAATGTAAATGATGAGTAAAAATGATGTGATCTAAAACTCATTTTTGATTGAAAATTAAACTCAATCAAGGTCCTTATTACTTTCTTTTATTTATTTTAATTAATTAATACAAAGGCTTAAATATAGTTTTTGTGTTTTGTTGACTTAACTTGTCAAATGTTAATTAAGTGTTTAATCTGATTTTGCATTCGTATCCAAAAGTATAAAAGTAACCGTTCGTCAGCCTCAATGTTCAAGGAGAAACCCAATGGCACGCATTTTAAAAAACGGAATCACTGAAGAAGCATCAGCATCAAACGACGCAAAAGTGCGTCAGATTGTTGAAAACATTCTTGCTGATATTGAATCGAAAGGTGATAGCGCTGTACGTGAGTTGTCTGAAAAGTTTGATAACTGGTCGCCGGAGCAATTCCGCCTGTCAGAAGAGCAAATCCAAGCCTGTGTGGATGCGCTTGATGAATCGACTCGTCATGATATCGAGTTCGCTCAGCAACAAGTTCGAAACTTTGCTCAAATTCAACGTGACTCAATGAAAGACGTCGAAGTAGAAACCATGCCTGGTGTGGTACTGGGGCATAAAAATATTCCAGTCAACAGCGTGGGTTGTTACATCCCTGGTGGAAAATACCCATTGGTTGCATCCGCTCACATGAGTGTACTGACGGCGAAAGTCGCGGGCGTAAAACGTGTTATTGCTTGTGCACCTCCGTTTAATGGCCAACCGAATGTGGCGATTGTCGCTGCGATGGCAATGGCGGGTGCGGATGAAATCTACTGCTTCGGTGGTGTTCAAGCGGTAGGAGCTATGGCATTGGGCACGGAGACTATTGCGCCAGTCGATATGATTGTAGGGCCGGGTAACGCATTTGTAGCAGAGGCAAAACGTCAGTTGTTTGGTCGCGTTGGTATCGATTTGTTTGCAGGCCCAACGGAAACCCTAGTCATTGCCGATGAGAAAGGTTGTGACCCAGAATTAGCAGCGGCAGATTTGCTTGGTCAGGCTGAGCATGGTTACAACTCTCCCGCTGTATTGTTGACCAATAGCGAAACATTTGCGCAAGAAACCATCAAAGAAATTGAACGTCAGTTAACCATTCTTCCAACGGCTGAAGTCGCGGGTAAAGCGTGGGCAGATTACGGACAAGTGATTGTGTGTGATAGCTACGAAGAAATGGTGGAAGTGGCAGACGATATCGCTTCTGAGCACGTTCAAGTGATGACGGAAGATCCTAAATACTTCCTAGATAACATGACCAACTACGGTGCCTTGTTCCTAGGTCGTGAAACCAACGTTTCTTACGGCGATAAATGTATTGGTACCAACCATACACTGCCAACGAAGAAAGCGGCGCGATACACCGGTGGTCTTTGGGTAGGTAAATTTATCAAGACCTGTACTTACCAGCGTGTAACGGAAGCTGCGTCGCTCAAAGTTGGTGAGTACTGCTCTCGCTTGTGTGCACTCGAAGGTTTTGCTGGCCACAAAGAGCAAGCGGATATTCGTGTGCGCCGTTACAAAGGCAAAGTGGAAGAGGCGTAATATGTCGAAACTTGCCTTAGTCACAGGCGGCAGTGGCGGACTGGGTGCCGCCATTTGTCGCAAGCTAGCTGAATCGGGATATCGCGTAATTCTGACTTACAACAGTAATCAGAAAGCGGCCGAGGATGTGCTTTCCTCGCTGCCACGTAACGAGCATCTAGCATTCAAATTGAACGTGGCAGATTCTAGTGCGATTGAACAGCTTAAACATCAAGTCAGTGAAATAAGCGACAAGCTGGATCTGTTGGTCAACTGTGCGGGGATGACGAAATTCGTCGCGCACTCTGATTTGCAAAGTTTAGATGACCAGCTGTTTGACCAAATTTTCCAAGTGAACGTCCGTGCGCCTTTTGCCATGGTTCGAGCGTTTGAGCCTTGGCTTAAGCAAGCCAATGGTTGTGTGGTGAACATTACTTCTATCGCGGCACAGACTGCGATGGGGAGCAACATTGCTTACTGTGCAAGTAAATCTGCCGCGGAGAACATGACCCGTTCTTTAGCTCGCGCTCTGTCTCCCGAGGTTCGCGTTTTGGCTGTTGCTCCAGGGCTTGTCGACACTGAGTTTGTCAAAGGCTTGGATGACGCATGGCGTAATCAACAAGAACAATCCACACCGCTTAAGCGTTTAGCCAATGATGAAGAAGTCGCTCAAGCCGTGTACGCCGCAGCAGACGTTTTGACCTTCTCGACAGGCAATACCATCGCGGTTGATGGTGGGCGACCTTTAGGTCTGTAACTAACAATTCAAAGGCTAGGTCCAAACAAGGACAACAAGGATTTACAATGACTCTACAATCTAAAATGAATAATAACCTGGTCCGCTACATGGAACTGATTCCGGGTACGAGTGCGTTTATTGATGCGCGCACGCCAGGCAGTGATCTCAAAGATAACTTTTGCATTATCGGTGCTGGGGTGGCAGAGAGCAGTCGTCAGCATGTTCATATTCGCGATACGGCGGGCTTTAACATTGGTGCCGCAGGCCAACCGCCGGGCATCAAAAATTCGTTGCACTCTCATCGTACCGCCGAGCTTTTCTTGGTGTTCAAAGGTCAGTTCCGTTTTTATTGGGGGAACGATGGAGAGCATGAGGCGGTGTTGTCTCACGGTGACGTCATCTCGATTCCAACCAATCTCTTCCGTGGATTTGAAGTGGTTGGCCGCGATTACGGCTTTATGTTCTCGGTACTTGGCGGCGACGATTCAGGTGGCGGCGTTATTTGGCATCCAAACGTTATTAAAGACAGTCAAGGTTATGGTTTATACCTCAAAGCCGATGGCACACTCGTGGACACCATTAATGGCGACCCGGTGCCACAAGAATCAGAATTGATGCCGCTGCTTACCGAAGAAGAGCTCGCGACCTTCGATACCTACACCGCAGAAGAGATGATGCCATTTGTCGCTCTGCAAAAAGATTATCGTGAAATCAAAGGCGATTTCGGCGGAAGCAACGTGAAACAATACGCCTTAACGGGTCATCCTTTGGCGAGTTATGACTTCCAAGTAAAGAGTGAAGATGAAGTGAGCATCATGGCTTATGAGCTTTCTGAAGGTGGCTCGATTCCTCAACACTGCCGAGAAGAAAAACAAGTGCTTATCAACTTTGATGGCGATACTGAAGTGGTCCTCACGCATCAAGGCGAACAAGCGAGTGTTGTTTTAACGCGCGGTGATGTGCTGAATGTTCCAGAAGGTGCGTCTTATTCACTGACGAACTTGCGTGGTAATAGTTTGACGTATTGCATTCTTGGGTCTGATCAACCAAAGCCGCTGGCAGGAGAATAAAATGACGCAACCCACCTTGTTAGTTTGGCTACCCGGACTACTTTGTGATGGCACATTGTTTGAGGAAGTCAACCGAGCGTTGCCAAGTTGGGTTGAGCCTTCATGCCCGACGCTGGCCTCATTGCCGTCAATGGAACAGCTGGCGCAGAAAGTGTTGCAAGACGCACCGCAGGAGTTTGTCTTGGGTGGCTTATCAATGGGTGGGATTCTTGCCTTTGAGGTGTACCGTCAAGCGCCAAACAGAGTCAAAGGCTTGATCCTCATGGATACCAATGCAGCAGATGAAAAGCCAGAGGTGACACAAAAGCGTGATGCACTGGTTAGCCGTGCGTTAAGTGGTGAGTTTGAACGCATTACGCCTGACACTCTGATGCCTGTGCTGATTCATCCAAGCCGTTTGCAAGACAAAGCGTTAACTGAGCGTATAGAAGGCATGGCGGTCAATGTAGGTTTGGAGGCATTTGAAGCACATGCTAAAGCGTTAGCAACTCGCCCGGATGCTCGACCTTTATTGGCGGACATTCAAGCTCCTACGTTGGTGATAACAGGTAAAGAAGATAAGCTTTGTCCGCTAGACAATCATCTGCTCATGGAGAGATGCATCCCAAACGTCACGCTTCATGTTATCCCTGAGTGTGGGCATCTATCTACGCTTGAGCAGCCTTTAATTATTAGTGAAGTGATGACTACTTGGCTTCAAGATAACTTTGCTTAGTGTTGATAAGAACTTCATCACTCACCACCTTAAGGTTACTTGGGTATAGGTGGTGAGCGATGAGTATTATCAGAAGTAGTAGCGAATACCTGCCGCGAATTGATCATCACGGTTTTCGAATTTGCTGCCATCGTACTGATCTTTACCTAGGTCGAACTGGTATTCAGTCCAAACTAGGAATTTGTTCTTCTGGAAGTGGTATTCAAGACCAGGAATCAGCAAGTTACGCTCATAACCTTGTGTCTCGTCACCGCGATCTTCCATGTAGTTGTAGTTCAACGTTGGGCGTAGGCCGTTGTCGAAGTGGTAGTAAGTGTAGATTTCGCCACCTAGGGTATCGAACATCACGTCCGTACCGCCTTGACTCACTGCTTCCCAGTTTTCGCCAACGTGGAAAGTCGCACCCGCGTAGAAGCCACCGTTGCTGTAGTTCGCGCCCAATAGCATGATGCGCATGTTGTCGCCGTTTTCTACGCCAACCACGCTTGCGTCTAGATCCGCAACTTCATTTTGATGGTAAGCCGCACCCAGTGTTACGCCATCAACCGGTTTGTAAGTGATCGACGCACCCATGCCGTTTTTCAATGAGGCTGTCGCATTGCTTGCTAGAGCAACATCTTCACGCGTGGTTTGGTAAGTAAAGCCGTAGCTCACTTTTTCATTGATTGAATTACGGTACGTGATTGAGTTTTCTGCACGACCAGCACCGGATGCGATACCCCAGTCAGCTAGATTGTAAACACCTGAGCCACGAGTACCGAATACACGACCTAAATCGGTGTACCATGCTACGTCGTAGAAGGTAGACCACTGCTTAGTACCCGCAGCAATCTTGCCGTATTTTTCGTGATCAACACCTGCGTATAGCAAGCGGTCGTAAATGTTGTCGCCGTTCGCGCCAGAGTTGTAGCCCCATTCCGCGTGACCGAAACCAGTCCAGCCGTTATCCAGACCCATTTGGCCTTTCAAACCGAAACGTGAGCTGCCGCTGTTCCATTCGCCGTTGTCATCACCGCCACGGTCTTGGTAGCGAAGATCGAAACGGCCATCGATGGTTAGGCTGTCGCCAGCGTCATTAACAAAAGTGTGTGCAGCAAAGGCTGAGCTAGAAGTAAGCGCTGCTAAAATCACTGCAGAAAGGGTCGACTTTTTCATCATCAATCTCATTATTCAGGGCGCAGAAAGCCACCGTGCGTTCATGCCCGTTTTGAATAAGGGTTCTATCTTGAGGTTGTGCCCCATCCTTGAGGCACGAGTTGGGAGCATGTCACCTGAACCGAGAGGGGATTCAGGCAACATAAAGGCGGGTTGACAATCCGCCCCTAGGACTTCTTATAGAGAAGGGTTTAGGATCTGTTGAGTACGCTCGAACACGTCTAGACCTTGCTGTTTTAGCCAGTAAGGAAGGTCGATCAGTACCCAGTTCTCAGATAGCTTGTCGCCGTCACGGTAGTAAACGTCAACCACTTGCATGTCTGCACGTACTTCACCACCTGTCATACCTAGGAAACCACCGATTGGCGTGTTAGATAGGTTTGGCCAGCCGAAGAAACAAGAGAAGTTACCTTCTGCGAAACGACATACGTGGCCGTTAAACTTCTTGTCTTTCAGGTTGTTACGGAACGGCAATTGGTGCTGCTGTTGGTAACGAGGAATTGTGTAAGACGCACCGATACCACATGGACCGTACCAGATCATGTCTTTAGACCAGCTCTTCTCAAGAACTTCTGGTGGGCAACCCATAGCGCCGCTGTCGTTCAGTGCAGATAGGTCATCAACCATCTTGTTCACTAGTGCTAGTGTTGCTACGCCTTCTTCTGGTGCTGCGTCTTCGAACAGTAGACCGTCGTGGTTACGAGGACCAGGGTATACGAAGTGCTTACCTGTTGATGGTGGTAGTGGGTAACAACCCGCTTGGTCCATTGCGCCTAGAAGGTCTAGGAATAGGCCAGTCTTAGTGATCTTGCCGTTTTCAACACAGTTAAATTCTGCGTAACGGATGTTCATGATTTTGCCAGTTGGGCGCATGCCTAGGTATTCAGCGTCGAATAGACCCATGAAGTGACCCATGCTCATTACCCAGATTTCACCTGATGTTACTTCGTTCTCACCACCGATGAAGATGTCTTGACGACGCTGCATGCGAGTCATTGATTTCATCAAAGGAGCCCAGAAAACGTCAGCCGCTGCTTGAGCGCCTTGTTGCTCACGGAATGGGTAAACACCACGCCATAGGTAATCTTCTGAAGTGTGTGCTTTTAGTACTTCTGCCACGTTCTCGTGAGTTGCGTTTTCCATTGCGCTGAAGTATTCACGTACAACGCGTTTCGCTTCTTGATATTTAGACATAATAAACTCTCTTATTTGCTGTCGAGTCGGCTTTGGGAACAGGACTCGAAATTAAGTTTTTTCATCCGGCCGGGGAGCCAGCCGGAGTTTTTGAAATTCAGTTACGCTTTTGCTGCTTCGGCTTTTTTGCTCTTATCGAACACGCCGCCTTTTAGTGTCTCTGGCAGTGATAGCCATAGAAGACCAGCAAGGATCCATACGATTGGTGAACCCCACATTGCGGTTTGTAGGTCGGTACGCTCTTGGATGAAGATAAGTACCATTGGTGCCCACATACCGAGGATACGACCGCCGTGGAATAGCGCCGCGCCGTAGCTACGTAGGTGTGCTGGGAACAGTTCTGAGAAGTAACCACCCCATACCGCAGAAGAAGACAGACCGAAGTTGTAAATCAGACCAAGTAGAGCCAGCATGTTTAGGCCGCCAATCACCATGTCGCCAGGTGCAACAAAGAAGATTGAAACCATGATGCCCGCTAGGATGAAGCCAAACGCGTTCACCTTACGACCGAATTTGTCAGCTACCCAACCCCAGAACCACGCACCAAACAGTGAACCAAATGCTGAGATAGAGAAGATGAGACCGATGGTTGCACCGTCGAACATACGTACATCACGTAGGTAAGTGGTTACGAAGCCACCAAAGAATTGGAAACCGTAGAAGTTAAGGCCAGCCAGTAATAGACACGTTAATGTGATCTTACGGTAAGGCTTACTTAGCATTTCGCCCCAAGAGCCTCTTTTCGCTGGTGCATTTGATTCTTCTACTTTTGCTTGCTCTTCTTCACCGTAAGCGATCACTTTGCTGTCGCTAGGTAGTACAAAGATCATGACCACAGCGGCTGCCAATGGTGGGATACCACCTACAAGCATTAGGCTTTCCCATGGAGCATCAATGCTTGCAATAAATGCTGCATACGCACCCATTACCATCAGTGCTACAGAGAACATAGAAGACGCGAATGCCGTCAACTTACCACGTACCGTTGGCGTAAATAGGCCGATCATTAGGCTTACTGCCACGGTGAAGTAACCACCCAGTGACAAACCAATGATGAAACGCATTGCTGCCCACGTTGTGTAGTCGGTGAACATCATATTGATGATCGTTGCGCCACCGTTTAGGGCTGTGATGGTAATAAGAGTGGATTTCTTACCAAATTTTGTTGCGAACCAAGCACAGCTCAATGCACCGATAAGTGCACCAACCGACTGCCATGTATAGAACTGGGCAGTGTCTGACAGGCTAATACCATCATACGCTTCAACGATGTATGGGCGTACGTAGTCAATAATTACAAAGTTATAACAATAGAAAAAGTAACCAACCAGTATCGCTAGATAGGCTGCTACCCTTTGAATCATAGGAACTTCGCTCATGTGTCTTTTGGCATTCATGACCGATAAACCTCTATTTCACTTAGGATTTGTTGCTATTCAAACTTAATGAACACGATCTTATTTGGATCATCTTCGATTTCGTGTCGGGGTGAATCATAGTTTTTTTAAGGTTATTAGATCCGTGATCAAAATCAATTTTAAAATGAATGCGTACCCATTTTGTGGGTTTTAGTGACAAGGATCTCACTAATCGGCGTTTTTGGCGATTTTGAATACATTTTCGCCTATATTGGTGATAATAATCACACTTACAGTGGGATTGTCGTTCAAAAATGCCTTTTTACAGTAATATCTGGGCATAATAATTAGCTACCCAGAATTAGGAAAACCTTAAAATGGTTACGTACTCAAGTTTTGTGGTGATTGCGTTATATGTAGCAATTACCATACTAATCAGCTATTTAGTGAATAAGCGCTACAGCAATGGTGGCGACTTTTCCACGGGTGGAAAGCAATTTGGCTGGTTTACGGCGGGTGTTTCGATACTTGCGACTTACATTAGTGCGATGACGTTTGTAGGGATGCCTGGTTGGGTTTATAGCTCTGGCATGGAAGCGATGAGTATTCACCTTAACTATCCCATCGTTATCTTTTTCACTGTCATTTTCTTTGTGCCTGTCTTCTATAAGCTGGGCTTGACTTCGATTTATGAATACCTTGAGCACCGCTTTGGGGTGTATGCAAGAACCATCAACTCGATTGTGTTCATTGTGGTTCAATGTATCTCTGCGGGTGTGATTTTGTATGCCGTGGCGCTGATCTTAGTGCAAGTTCTGCCTATCAGTATTTCTGAAGCCATTATCTACATCAGTATTTTCACCGCTTGCTATACCTATGCGGGCGGGATTTCCACGGTTATCTGGACCGATATGTTGCAATCTGCAGTATTGGTAGCGGGCAGCATCGCCATCTTTGCCATTCTAATGACAGAGATTAATGCGGCAGATTACCTTTCTCGTGATCACCTGAATATCATCAACTTAGACTTTGATTTGGGCGTAGATACCACACTCTGGGCTGGCGTGGTTGCCGTGAGCTTTTTGCATTTGAGTGTGTACGGCACCAACCAATTGATCATCCAACGCACGTTAGCGACGAGATGTGAAAAGACGGCGCAGAAGTCGATGCTGTTGTGTGGTTACGGTGCGTTTTTCGTGTACTTGTTCTTCGCGGTACTCGGTGTTCTTTTGAGTGTTTTCTATCAAGATCAATCGTTTGAAAACAGCAATGAAGTGATTTTGGATTTCGTCTTCAACCACACTAACCCAATCGTCGTTGGTTTGATCATTTCCGCGTTGGCGGCGGCCGCAATGTCGACGCTGGACTCGACCTACAACTCGATGGCGACCGTCGCGACGTTCGATATCTACAAGCGTTTCGTTCGCAAAAATGCCGATGATGAGCACTACGAAAAAGTCGCAAGAAAGATGAGTTTGCTTGCTGCGGCCATGGTGGTAGTGCCAGCTCTTCTCGCGGTATCGAATGAATCGGTACTCAAAACCATCGCTAGTCTGACTTCTATCTTCGTTGGTATCCGCTTGGGGTCATTCGTGCTTGGTTTATTCTGGTCGAAAGCCAACGAAAAAGGCGTGATCGTTGGCAGTATCATGAGTGTGATTGCGGTGTTTACTGCAATGTATCTCGACGTGGCTTGGCCGTGGTTCGCGCCAATTGGTACGTTTGTCTTCCTTTTGTTTGGTGTGTTAGTGAGTCGTCGTTGGGGCGCTGTGACTGCCGAGCAACAAATCTTTATCAATAATCAAAAACATCTTTTTGCAAAGCCAACCGCAAGCCATTACGGGCTGTTGGTGTTCGCTGTGGCGACCATCGCTGCTTGTATGGTTCTCCCTGATTGGCTTTATGCTGCATTGTCGTAATAGGTAAGTTTATGCTGTCCATCTTTGATATTTACAAGATTGGTGTGGGCCCTTCTAGCTCTCACACCAATGGTCCAATGATCGCGGGTTACCACTTCACTCGTTTGATTGAATCGAACTTGGCAAAAGTGGTTCGTATTCAAGTCGATTTATACGGTTCACTTTCGTTAACAGGGATTGGTCACCATACAGACCGTGCAACGATTTTGGGTCTGTTGGGTAACAAACCAGATACCATCAAAATCGCTTCTGCAAACAAAGCGATGCGCAAGGCGATTGAAGAGGGCATGATGTCTGTCGATGGCCGTCATGAAATCGAATTCAACTACAAAACGGACATGTTGTTCCATGAAGAGAATCTTCCTCTGCATGAAAATGGCATGACGATTACTGCGTTAGATGCGCATGGCAATCAGGTTGGGTTTGAAACTTACTACTCTATCGGTGGTGGTTTCATCGCAACGGCGGATGAACTGCAAAATGGCAGTGCGACTTCACCCGTAGACGTTGAGTTCCCATTCTCCAGCGCGGACGAAATGTTGGCACAGGCTGAGAAGAACGGCATGAGCCTCGGCGGCATGATTCTGAAAAACGAACAAGCGTTTCAGGAAATGGAAGCCATCAATCAACGCGCAGAACAGATCTGGCGTGTGATGACGCGTTGCATGGAGCGTGGTTTCGAAACAGAGGGCATCTTGGATGGCGGCTTGAACGTGACCCGCCGTGCGCCAAACTTGCTGAAAAAGCTTGAAGCAAATGCAGCAATCGAAAACGATCCAATGGAAATCATGGATTGGATTAACCTGTTTGCTTTTGCTGTGAGTGAAGAAAACGCGGCTGGTGGACAAGTCGTAACGTCGCCAACTAATGGTGCGGCGGGTGTGATTCCGGCGGTATTGATGTACTACCATCGCTTCATCAAAGAGCTTGATACTAAACAGCTTAAAGACTTCCTTGCTGTGTCCGGTGCGATTGGCATTTTGTACAAAACTAATGCGTCTATTTCGGGTGCCGAAGTAGGTTGTCAGGGCGAAGTCGGTGTTTCTTCTTCTATGGCGGCAGCTGGCTTGACCGCGCTGCGTGGTGGTAGTAATGAGCAAATTTGTATTGCGGCCGAGATCGCCATGGAGCACTCACTAGGCATGACTTGTGACCCAATTGGTGGCTTAGTGCAAGTACCGTGTATTGAGCGTAATGCAATGGGTGCAATGAAAGCGATCAATGCATCTCGCATGGCACTAAAGCGTAATAGTAAATGTTTGATCTCGTTGGATAAGGTGATTGAAACCATGTACCAAACGGGCAAGGACATGAACAAGAAATACCGCGAGACGTCACAGGGTGGGTTAGCTTTGATTCACCTAGCGCCGCCTTGCGAATAATGAGTTAGGCACATCTAACCAACAAAAAAGCCGAAGCACTGAGATGCATCGGCTTTCCTTTTTTGGAACGTTTATAATTTAGCTATGCGTTTGCTCACCTTTTGGTGTGCTTTGGTTTGGTTGATAGTGCAAAATCACCATCGAGGTGGGTGACAGCAAGACTTCGCCTTCAGCATGTCCTGGGTTGAGGTTACGTACGTTTGTATCACAGATCGTCACCCATTCTTGCTTTCGCTCATTGGGGAGCTTAAAGCGCGCTGTGGCGTTAGTTTGGTTGATGAGGTAGACCAACTCTTGTCCTTCTTTACCGATACCAAGGTGAAGTGCGACAGAGCTTAAACGGTTCCAATCATCGTGCTCCATTAAGCGACCGTCTGTTCGGCGCCAGAAAATGCGGTTGTTATTGCGGTTTTCGCCACTGAAAGCTCGGATAAATGGCACCATGTATTGATTTCGGTTGGCGACCATTTGTGACATCCATGCTTTGAAATGTTGCTTACGTTCTGTCTCTTCCCAGTTCAGCCAACTGGTTTCGTTGTCTTGGCAATAGGCATTATTGTTACCGCCTTGGGTGTGAGACAGAACATCAGCAGTGAGAATGTGTGGGATACCGAAGGCAAACAGCAAGCTAGCAATAAGGTTGCGTTTTTGCTTCTCACGCGTGGCGATGATCATCAGATTTTCGGTCTCGCCTTCAACACCGTAGTTTTCTGAACGATTGTCGCCGTGACCGTCGCGATTTTCTTCGCCATTGGCTTCGTTATGTTTGTGCTTGTAAGACACTAAATCTTGCAGTGTGAAGCCATCGTGATACGTGATGTAATTTACGGTGAGTTTGTATGGCCAGTTCGCTGCACTATAAATGTCACGAGAGCCCATTAATCGAGTGGCAAACTCTTTTAAATAGCCTTGATCACCGCGCCAAAAACTGCGGGAAATATCACGCAGTTTGTCATTACATTCGTTCCAACCAAATGGAAAGTTACCCACTTGGTAGCCATTTGGACCAATATCCCAAGGCTCGGCAATCAATTTGGTTTCACGCAAAATTGGGTCTTGCGCAACGGCTTTAAAGAAAGCTGCTTCTGGGTTGTAATCATCGCCCTGTCGACCTAACGTTGCAGCCAAGTCAAAACGGAAGCCATCGACTTTAAATTCGCTAACCCAGTAGCGCAATGTATCCATCACAAGGTTTAAGGCTGGTTGGTAGGTGAGATCCACTGTATTTCCGCAGCCGGTGTAATTGGCGAAGTGGTTGCCATGTTTGATGTAAAAACGGGAATCGAGGGCCTTCAGGTTGAAGATTGTAGGCCCTTCACCACCTTCAGCAGTGTGGTTGTAAACCACGTCGAGAATCACCTCAATGCCGTTTTTATGCAATTCGCGAATTGTTGTTTTTAATTCCGTAACGGCGTCTTGTTCTGCGTAGCGCGGATCGGGCACCATAAAGAGATAAGGGTTGTATCCCCAATAATTGACCTTTTCCATCTCTAGTAGATGAGGCTCATGCATGCATGCTGCGACAGGTAGCAATTGCAGCGTGTTGATGTTTTGCTGTTTGTAAAAGGCCAGCATTTCAGGTGATGCAAGACCTAAATAGCGCCCCTTCAGCTTGTCCTCAACCTCTGGGTGGCGTTGGGTAAGCCCTTTGACGTGCGTCTCAAACAATACCATCTCTTCTCTGGGTATACGCGGGTGATCCGTGTTTTGCCAGTCAAAATCATCTTCGATAACGACGCACTTCGGCATATCGAAACTTTTGGCTGGAGAGTAGGGAGGGTGATAGTGGAGGGCTTTATCTATTGATTTTGCGTACGGATCAGAAATTAACAGTGGCTCGTCCTTGTGGGAGACAAGGTAACCGTATTTTTGCCCCGGCTTAATATCTGGAATAAAAGTATGACGTATGCCAGCGTATTCATTCGGTAAACCGTGAAGCTCGTAGCTGCCATCGTTTGCAAACAATGCCAGTTGAATGTCTTTTACGCCCGGAGCATGAATAGAGAAGTTACAGCCTTCTTTATTCAATGTTGCGCCCAGGGGGTAGGGGCGAGAGAGAAGTCGTGTCATCGGAGATACTTTATTTAATATTTATTGCTACCTTTAGGAAACTATAAGTTAAAAACTTTGTCTTACTAAGGTCAACCACCCTAAATATAAAAATATTCGTGTAATTTAATTACTTTATGTGACGGCTTAGAGTCAAAAATATGAAATGGCTATCACTTTGTAGCGGCTCAAAACCGAACAAACTTACTAATTCCTCCCTAGATTGGTGATCTGACTCGAAAAAACACCATTCGGTAAATTTTCTACTCCCTTCTCATCCCCCTTAAATTAGTTTAGGGCGGAGGAAGTCATCCTTGTACGCCTCGGGTAATCTCACAACTGTTGAAACAAACGGGGATTCGTTCCCATCTTACCTCTCTTTCTTTAGGTGTGTTTTTACTGCCTATATTCACCTAAAAGAGTGAGCAGGGAAGACAGAATTATAAATACCCTTAATGGAGTTAAGAATGAAAAAAGTAAGTGCAATTGCTGCTGCTGTAGCTGCAACTTTAGCTGCTGGTTCTGCATTCGCAGTGGATTTCCACGGTTACATGCGTGCTGGCGTTGGCGTGAACGCTGACGGTGGTCAACAATTAACATTCGAAAAGAACAAGATCGGTCGTCTAGGTAATGAAAGCGATATCTACGGCGAGATTCAACTAGGTAAAGAAGTTTACAACAACAACGGCAAAACGTTCTACGTAGACTCTATGGTTGCAATGACTTCTAACGGTTCAAACGACTGGGAAAGCACTTCTGCTAACTGTGGTTTGGATAACGGCGAAGTGAAATGTGTAGACGATGCACAATTCGCACTACGTCAGTTCAACGTTCAAGCTAAAGGCCTACTAAACTTTGCTCCTGAAGCAACGCTTTGGGCAGGTAAACGCTACTACCAACGTCACGACATTCATATCTCTGACTTCTACTACTGGAACATCTCTGGCGCGGGCGCTGGTGTTGAAGGTATCGAAGCTGGTCCTGGTAAAGTTTCTTTCGCTTGGGTTCGTAACGACCGCGGCGATATCGCAGACCCAGGCAACGATGGCGGCGCAACAAACGTAAACACTCTAGACGTACGTTACGCAGGTCTTCCTCTATGGGACAACGGCTCTCTAGAAATGGGCTTGAACTACGCAATTCTTAACGAAACTGACGCTGCGCCAAACGGCACTAAAGATGCGAAAAACGGCGTAATGTTCACAGCAGAATTGACTCAAGGTCTAGACGCTGGTTTCAACAAAACAGTGCTTCAGTACGGTACTGAAGGTTACTCAAAAACAATGGCATTCTACGGCGACGGTAGCTGGTACGGCGCAGAAGCTGACAACGGTGCATCTGGTTACCGCCTAATCAACTGGGGTGTAATCGGCATGGGCGACAGCTGGGAAATGGGTCACCAGCTAGTGTACGGTGTTGGTGAAGACATGTGGGCTGGCCAAGACAAGTGGGAAACAATGTCTGTTGTTGTTCGTCCAATGTACAAATGGGATGACAACCACAAAACTATTTTCGAAGCTGGTTACGCTATCGACGATAACGACGGCGAAGAAAACAAATACGGTAAGCTAACTGTTGCTCAAGCATGGTCTGCTGGCTCTAGCTTCTGGGCTCGTCCTGAAATCCGTGTTTACGCTTCTTACCTAACGGCTGACAAAGAAGACAACTCAAACACATTTGACAACGGTCGTTCAGACGATACGTTCCAGTTCGGTGTACAAGCTGAAGCTTGGTGGTAATCATCTAACCACTAAGTCCTAAATTGTCCTAGAATGATACAGCCAGAACTTATCTGGCTGTATTTATTTAAAAAACAATAAAGAGTCGAGGTAGACAGTAATGAAAAAATGGCTTGCTCCCGTACTGCTGGGCATGTTGGCTACTGGTTGTGCGTCTGTAGAACAAGTAGAGATGAGTCCAAAAGGTCAGCAACAAGTGATCACGCAATCGGGTGATATTCAATGGGTACCGCTTAACGTGCCTGTGGTTACTGAATTCGCTTTGACTGATAAAAGCCAAATGTTGTTGGATGGTAACAGTGCTGGCGCTATTGCAGCGTTTGCTCTTCCAGGAAACCGTGGCAGTCTCGATATCAAATTAGAGACATTCGTAAGTAAAGAACTTCAATTTTATGCTCCTAATGTCGCAGTGATGAACTCGGCAGGAGAAACCATTTACCAAGCAGATTTTTCAAAGTTTAAGTATGAACCAGCAAAACTGTTGGACAACGATAAATTCGTACTTGATCTCAATGTGATTCCAGACATGACAGGTAACGATCTGCATGTGTTGGTTTACACGACTTCCGCCGATCTAAAAGGAAGTACACAAGTTTTACACCCTGCAAAAGCCTTCGCCATGGCGCGCCACACTCAGCCGCCAGATATTGCAGACCCTCTAGCGAAACATAGCCCACTTGGTCAGTTCCGCTTTTCGGTATCCGCGAATGATATCGTGAATACTAAGATTGTTGCGAAAAACGATAACATTCCCCAAGGTACGGACCTTACTAGCTACTACTACAGCTCCATTGAAGCAGCAGTCGCAGCGAATGATATTCCGAAAGCGCTCACTTTGCTTGATGAAGCAAAAGAGCTGGGTATCGAAGGTGCACAACAAGTGTTTGTGAAAGCCGTAAATAGAAAATAATCAGATAAAAAAGGTCAGCGAAATGCTGACCTTTTTCATAGAAAATAAACCAATAAAAATACCCCTACATAGAGTTACCTTATTCACATAATTATTTTTATTACTTTGTTTTTTATATAGGTTGGATCAATAATTAATGGCAGTTCCTAACTTATTTTTTGTACTTAGGAAATAAACAAACTTCTCGAAGTGATTTAAATTCGCAATCTGACGATATTTATTTGGCGTTTGATATTTCCATTTTAATAACGATTAATATTTCTTTTAACCGTTGAGTTTATTTTGCTTTGGATATACTAAAAAGGAATTACGTGAAATGAACATGATGAAGACCTCTCTTGCTGCTGCCCTACTTGTTGCCTTAGTAGGTTGTCAATCGACGGCAGAACCTGAAGCGGCCACAGAGCCAGTTGTTAATATGTCTCAAGACGAAGTGGTTGCTTTCATGAAAGCGTGTGACAACCCAGACAGCACAGCGAAAGGACCTATTTCTAAACCACTATTTGTGGTGGGTACTTTTGCGGATTCCGATTGGAAACACGTGCCTCAGCGTCAATACACCTACAAAGGGAATAATTTCTACCAAGCCGTGGTTCAAGAAAAAGTAGGCTCCTACAGAATGCAGTATGCGACCGAGTTGTGGTTCCCACAATTTACCGCAAAAGGTAATAGAATGAACGTTGGTGAATTAACACCATTAACATTTGGTGGTTACGGTACGGATACTTCGGTTGATATTAAAGAAGATGGTAAATATGTATGGAGTCTTCAGTTTGAAGGAAAAGGCAAACCTGTTCATGTCATGGTAAATAAGTGCCAATAATATTCCATTCAATTATTTAAAATCTATTTTTATTTATTAACCCCTGCATGAAACACATGTCGGGGTTAATTTTATTACTCAAATTTCCGTAGTTTATTTGAGTAAGTTAGGGAGAATAAAATGCGTAATATCCTACGTAACCATCGCCTGTCTCGATCGTTGCTTGCGTTAAGTGTGATTGGTGCTTTATCTGCGTGTAATTCTTCTGGTGGTGGCGACACTAATAGCAGCACTCCGCTACCGGATACCAGTTATGCTTGCCAAGCCAATGTCATGGCGCAAAGTAACCAACTTCGTACTTATCAAATCATGGTAGAGAGTTTTGTGGATGGTGATGCGAGCATTGGTCACGGTACAGGTTATGGCACCAGCCATCATAACGGCGATTTGCAAGGAGTGATTGATTCACTCGATTACATCCAAGACTTAGGGATGAATGCGATTTGGTTGACGCCAGTTTTTGAGTCAGAAGAGATAGCAGGACAAGATCATTGGGCGGATCGTTTGGACGCCACCGGCTATTTTGCGACAGATTACTTTAAAATCGACCCCAAATTTGGTGACTTAGCGACCGCGAAAACTTTAGTCGAAGAAGCACACAAACGCGGTCTGTACGTATTTTTTGATGGCGTATTTGGCCACCATAAGAATGGTTTGATCAAACCCTCGCCTTCCGGCTTGTTGCCTTCAGGCTCAAGCAATCCCGTGGATTACCCAGCCAGTCTCGATTTCTACAAAGAGGTGGCGACGTATTGGATCAAAGAACTCAAGATTGACGGCTGGCGTTTAGATCAAGCCTATCAAGTTCCGACAGACGCTTGGACACAACTTCGTAAAGCCGTCGATGAAGCCTCACAAAGTGTGACGTACACCAATAGCAAAGGCGATCAAGTGAATCCGTTGGGTTACATGGTGGCAGAGATTTGGAAAGGGGAGTCTGAGATTGCGAATGAGGCGTATGGATCGAACAGCGATCCAGCATTGTGCTCTGCGTTTGACTTCCCTATGCGATATCGCATCGTTGAAACTTTGGCCGTGAATGAGAGCGGCGTGGGTGGTCGCGGTGTGGATTGGTTAGACAACGGCTACAGCACACACAACCAATATCCAACACATGCGCAGCCGAATTTGATGATCGGCAACCATGATTTAGTGCGCTTTGGTGACTTGTTACAGCGCGGAAACTTGGCGGATGTGAATGATGCAGAATATTGGTTACGCCATAAAGCCGCGTTTGCTTTCCAAGCGGCGTACACCGGGCCAATCACGTTGTACTACGGTGATGAAATCGGGGATCAAGTGGATGGTTTTGCCGCAAAAGAAGACAACAGCACCTGTGCCATTCAAGGTTTGTGCGATGATCACGTTGCGCGCAGCAGTGCGAAAATTGAAGGCGTGACGGCGACGCTTGATGCAAACCAAGCCGATCTCAAATCTTATGTGACATCGCTGATGACAATGCGCGATGCGCATCCTGCACTTTATCAAGGGTCACGCACGAATTTAGTTGCGAGTAACGGCAGTTATGTGGACTTGAAACAATCTGGTTCGGACAAAGTCTTGTTTGCGCTAAATACCTTAGAGAGCGCTAGAAGCGTCACTCTTACTCAGGAGAGTGTTGGTACTGGTGAGTTGGTGGATTTGCTCACGAATGAAAAAATTACTCCGAGCAATGGTCAATATCAGATTCTGATGTCGCCACTACAAGGACGATTCTTTGCGGTAAAACCTTAAGGAATTATCCAGAATTGATGCTCACCAGTTGAGCTGACCACAAGCTTTCTTATAAACAAGCCAAGTGTTGTTGCTGACCCCCATAGGCGCACACTTGGCTTTTTTCTGTCTGTTTTACTTTTCCCTTAATGGTTTTACGACGATGTAGCCAACAAGTTGCTTCGCTTTTTGTATTGGCGTTTGTTTTCAGCAGATGGATATTTGTGAGATAAGCTGCACATTAAAAAGTAAATTAACACTTGTGCAACGTAAAAATGTGACTGAAGGATTACTTATGCCCCACTAATATGTTTATCGTGTTTGGGATTTATATAACTAATGGAAAAGTATAATGAAATCCATAACGAACTCCCTCTGTCTCCTTGCTGCTGTTAGCTCTCCGTTTGCATATAGCCAAATTATCAACGGTGACTTTGAACAGTGGAATGGCAATGTACCTACGCAGTGGTCAGTGATTGACGCTGGCATCGCGGTGTCGCCAAGCAGCGAACAAATCAAATCGGGCGGCCTGGCTGCTCAAGTCGTCGTGAATACAGGTACCCAAAGCAACACTGACCTTTTGCAAACCATTAATGTGGAGCAAGGGAAAACCTATCCGTTTTCTGTCTCGGTTTATCACACCGAAGGAAATGTAAAAGCACGTCTGGTGGTTGATGGTTATCACAATTACTCAGATCCGCAGCAGGTAAACCAGTGGCAAGAGCTGGCGCACAACTACACAGCGAGCTCGAACAAGACCATCAACGTCGGTTTGCGTTTTTACGATGAAGCCAGTTTTGATGGCTCAGAAGTTGTCTACGTCGATAATTTTCAACCGACTGAGACGAGTGCACAACCTCCTGTAGAAAGTTGTAGTGATCACCAAGTGGTCTTGACTCTCACAACAGATAATTATGGTTCAGAAACTAGCTGGATGTTAAAAAATAACCAAGCCGAAGTACTGTTTTCTGGTCAGGGATATGAGTCAGCAATCACCATTGAAAAGAGCATGTGCTTAGCTGACGGTAACTACCAATTCACGATTCAAGACGAGTATGGTGACGGCATTTGTTGTGGCAGTGGCGCGGGGTCGTACATTCTGACTGAGGGAGATAAGACTCTTGCTTCTGGCGCTGAATTCTCGAAAAGTGAAACCACCGATTTTACGTTAGGTGACTCAACCACGACCCCACCAGTGGTTGATGGTTACTATCAAGCGGCATCTGGTAAGACGGGCTACGCTCTAAAAACGGCGCTGTTTAACATTATCAATAATCACTCCAGCCGAGGTTATTCTGCGGTGTGGGCCTTGGTAAAAGATGCCGATATTGATCGTTATTACGAAAATGATGGCTCTATTCTCGATATGTATTCTGAAAAGCCATCTGCTAGCGATACAGTAAGCTTTACCAAAGTCACAGACCAATGTGGCCAATACAAAACGGAAGGGGATTGCTACAACCGTGAGCACTCTTTTCCGAAAAGCTGGTTTGGCGGTAAGGTTGAGCCGATGAACTCAGACGGTCATCACTTGTTTGCGACTGATGGTTATGTAAACGCGAAGCGCAGTAATTGGCCATTTGGTGAAGTGGGCACCGCGACCTACGTGTCTAGTAATGGCTCTAAACTTGGCCAAGCAAGCACTAGTCTGGGCTACTTCGGTACGGTGTTTGAGCCGATTGATGAGTTTAAGGGCGACTTCGCCCGTGCTTATTTCTACATGGCGACCCGTTATGAAAATGTTGTAGGTAATTGGGAAGGTAACTCAAGCAATGCGGATGCTGTCCTTGATGGTTCAAGTTCGACGGTTTTTGAACCTTGGGTGTTAAACATGCTTAAGCGTTGGCACAAAAATGATCCCGTTAGTGAAAAAGAACGAAATCGCAATCAACAAGTGTTTGATTTTCAGGGCAATCGTAATCCATTCATTGATCATCCTGAGTTTGTTGAACAGATTTGGGGAAACTAACACCTTTTTGATTTTGGTATCCACCATTTAGTGACGCCAATAAAACAAAGGGGAAGCGTGATGCTTCCCCTTTTTCATTACGGATGTTTTTAAATGAAACTAGTTTTTGGTTACCGTCACGATTGGCGCCGACTTGTCAGCCGCGTTGAAGTGGAAGTTGTAATTTCCTGCTTCTGCAATCGCAATTTTCAGGTTTGCACTACCGCCACCGACTTCCATCGTTAGCGCTTTACCAAGCTCAACACTGCCTTCGCCACCGAAGTTGGTGTCTGCTGCCCAGTCTGCGCTCGCAACTTTCATCTCGTAGTTGCCCGCCGCTAGGGTAATGTCTAGCGAGTAAACGTCATTTGCTACATAGCTGAACTTCGCAGTTGAGTCTTGTGCTGGAGCATCCCATGTAGTGATAGTGCCACGTAAGTAAAGTGCTGTTTCACCGAATGTTGGTGCATCTGCTGACTTGGTCACTGACACGACCGGTTTTTCTACGCTTTCATCTTGAACATGTAGCGCGTTCAGAGTGAAGTTGTACTTACCTGTTTCAGCAACAGACAGCTTACAGTTACCTTCTGAACCTAAGTCTAGTGAACCAGAAGCTATATTCGCAATATCACAACCGATGTTTGGATTTGCCCAACCAGAGTCCGCGAATTTGAACTCGTGTTCACCAGCTTCAAGAACGCCAGTTACAGAGTACATACCGTTGCCAATAAAGGTCATCGCCCAATCACTGCTATCAGACCACTCGTTCATCGTGCCTTTCACGTAAACAACGGTTTCGCCGTAAGGAGGAATGCTCGATACGTCTTTGTTATCCGTGTTTACTGGTAGGCCAGCACCTTGTGCGCCGTTTTGTGGCTGCACGAATACCGCTGTTGTCAGTGCTGGTACTGTGAACGTTTCATTGGTGAAGCTTGCACCTTTCACGATGTCATCCGCAGAGTTTTGTTGAACTTCATGTAACTCGAAACCAGTTGCGCCAGCAACTTTGAAAGACTTCTCAGTTGATGTTGAGTTCACAACGGCCACGACAGCATCGTAGTTCGAATCTAAATCGGCACCTGCTGATGTACCATCGTCGATAGACATCACAATCAAGCCTTCCACTTGGTCTTTCCCTACGTTGCGGAAGTCCACACGGTTCATCACTTCTTGCGCGGTATCTAGGCGGAACAGTTCGCTTGTGCTACGGATTTTTAGTAGCTCTAGGAATTGTTGCTTAGTCAGCTCGATGTCGGTTGAATCTGGTTTCGCCGTGCTGTCACCAACGATGGTTTTGATCAGCTCCCAGTTTGCACCGTCTTTGTCTTCACGTGGTAGACCAACGTTCCAGTTATTGTCGCTTCCGTCGAAGAATACACGGTTGAACCAGTCACCAGAATCGTACGAGTCGCGCTGCATGGATTTAGAGCGCAATAGCTCAGAACCCATGTGGATGAATGGAATGCCTTGACCAAGCATCACCGTTGATAGGGACACAGCCTGCATACGTGCACGTTCGGCAGATGAAGTGCCTGTCGCAATCTTGTAGGCGTTGTTATCCCACAATGTTTGGTTGTCGTGCTTAGACACGTAAGAGATGTTCTCTGATGGCACTTTTGTGTAGCCTGCAGGCGCACCATTGTAATCAACGTTTTTACCCAGTTTGGTTTCGCCTTTGTAATCAAGAAGGATGTAGTCAGCCAAGTTACCAGCCATACCTAGACGAACCAGGTCTTGGTTGTGTAAACGACCATTCACCGACTCTGCGTCAGTTTTGGTTTCTTCGTTAGGATAAGCGGCGTTACCAAAGCCTTGGTTAAAGCGAAGTGGGTGCTTACCTTCAGAATCTACACCGCCATCAAACGGGCTTCCGCCACGAACTGCGTCACGCAGACGATCAGAGAAAGTACCGATTTCTGTCCCCGCCATGTTGACTTGTGTCGCCTGATCGAAGCGAGCGTTTTGCGCGACTTCACCGAAGTCCCAACCTTCGCCGTAGAACAGAGTATTCGGATCAATTTCACGGACTTTTTCAAGTGCGTAAACCATCACATCTTTCGGCTGGTGGCCCATAAGGTCAAAACGGAAACCATCGACTTTATAGTCATCCGCCCATACCATCAATGAGTCAACCATTAGTTTACCCATCATCAAGTTCTCGGTTGCGGTGTTATCACAACAGGTTGAGTTTTCGACTCCGCCAGTGTTGACGTTTAGGCGGTGGTAGTACCCAGGGACAATCTTATCCAGTACTGATTTTTCGTTCACACCAGATGCATTTGTGTGGTTGTACACGACGTCCATGACCAGTTTCAGATCCATTTTATGCGTCGCTTGAACCATTTCGCGGAACTCAAGAATACGCTTAGACCCGTTAGGATCGGTCGCATAACTGCCTTCTGGCACGGTGTAGTGGTAAGGGTCGTAACCCCAGTTGAAGCTGTCTAGCATGCGAAGATCGTTCATCAACGCTTGTGCTTTGCCCGTTGTTGGGTCGTAGCTATTTAATACCTCTTCAATCACTTTGCCGTCATCTTCGGTCTCACAAATGGAGGCTTCTGGCTTGATGCCACAAAGTTTACCCACGGTGTCGGTGATATCGACTCGCTGGTCAGCGTCTTCATCCACGGTTGCAATATCAAACGCAGGCAGGATATGTAGCGTTGTTAGGCCAGCATCTTTCAGGGCTTGTAAGTGAGATACAGACTCACGCTCAGGTTCTGTAAGCGCCAGATATTTGCCATCAAGACTTGGTGTGCCTTTGCTGTCGTTAAAGCTGAAATCACGAATGTGTGACTCGTAAAGGACGTGGTCTTCGTCTTTTTTAACCGTTGGGCGTGCGTAGTTTTTCCAATCTTGAGGCATTAAGCTTGGATCATCTAAATCAACCACTTGCGAGTATCGTGAGTTCTTAGACAAGCTCATTGAATATGGGTCTGTTACCAAACGCGTTTCAACGACGCCAGTTGTTGGGTGGTATACTTTAACTTGGTAGCGATAGTATTTGTTGACAACGTTGCTTTGTGCCTCAGAAACCCAGATACCTGTTGCTGGGTCTTCCGTCATGGCAACGGTCGCTTCTTCTGCTAAGTTTTCATCGTAGATTATCAGATCAACATCTTGGGCAGTTGGTGCCCATAGTTTGAAGGTTGCGGCACCGCCTTCCACAATCGCACCGAGTTCTTGACCGATCGCGTTACCTGCCTTGGAATCGGCAAACACCGCATCCAAAACGCCCGGCTTTTGCATTTCAGTTGCAGAAATGACGTCACCATTTGCGTTGTAAGCCACCATAACAATTTGTGACTTCAGGATCGTACGCAAGGTCGCGTCATCGACATCGATACCCGCAGCTTGAAGGCTAGCAAGGTGACGGAAGCGTGATTTCAGACCATCAGACAACTCACCAGCTTTTGTCAGCTCAACGGCTGTACCGCCAGAGATTTGCTTGTCTTCATCCATTTTGATGTCATTGCTAAGGCTGTAGAACAGCTTCATGGAATCCGCACTGGTCGCCGCTTCCCATGCGATGGTGTTGGCGTCTAACCAATGGGCTTTTTGACCATCAATATCAACAGGGCGCTCTTCTATTGGCTCGTAGTAAAGTTCACTGCTGCCGTGGAAGCCAAACAAACCTTTCGATTCGCCGATTTTCGTCAACTCTACTTTTGAGTTTGCGCTGCCGAACGCTTTCTCATCACCTTTGTGCAGAATGAAGTTCATGCATTCGTGTGGGTCAGAGGCGTCAGGGTTTATTTTCAGTACGTAGTAAGCACCGTAGGTGTCGTTGATGCCATCGAATGGGTGTGGCGCAGACCAATCCGTTCCTGTTCCCGGAATGCCCATTGCGTCTAAATCTGTGCTGGTACAGCCCTCACCGTTCCATAGGTGCAAGCCCCAACCTTCGTAGTCGCTTGCTGTTGAAGCTGATGCTACATCACGTTTGTAATAAATGACGACTTCGTTCTCTCCCGCAGGGTACAAGCCTGAGCCAGGGTTCGTCGTATCTTCGTTCGTGCTATCACTACCACAACCACTGATTACCGCGACGGAAATCAAAGGCAGTACGGTTTTGGCAATTGTTGATAATTTAAATGTCTTATTGTCCACGTTTACAAATCCATTGTTATTGAATTGATATTGAGCTGCGCGCTGCCTTCGCTGACTCAATCATCAAGAAGGTTTTGCACACGCTAGAAAGGCAGATGCCAAAAAAGGAAATGTTCAATTAGATGCTAATACACTGAATCATCAGCAAAATGTGAGAGCAGGCTGTTAAGTTTTTTACAGGTGCAAATTTTCTGTCACAGTCGATTTTGTTCACAAATTAAATAATAAAACAGGCGCATAGTGAGAGGTTCTGCACATCATTAAAATGTGAATTTTTATGGGAGGAGTAAGGGGGGATGATAGGGGATGAGAATGTCTCAGCCCCAAAACCGTGATTAAGTTCTATAAAAATGAGGGCTATATTTTTCTTTTAAAAATAAGTTGCAGTGATGTTGAATAAAATACCGCCATTAAGTCTTCGCAAGCTTCAGATTTTCGCTAAGTGGTCGTTATATAATGAAGGTAGTCGGCGTTACGTCGGCGCGTAATCATAAGATTTCCCTGAAAGGGAGTTGAATTGGGCCCTGAAACCAAAAGAGGCTATTTATGAGTAGTATGGGCATTGCCATTGCGGCAACTGGCCTTTCACTCGTCCTGATATTTGTGTGGATGATCTCGTTGTCGATGCGGAAACAGAGACTCGAGGCAGAGAGGAAAGCTCGCGAAGCCGCTTATCGAAAGGCGATGCATAAAGCGCGAGAGCAAGAGCGTAAAGAGCGAGAGTTCAAAGCAGAAACCGGGCATATCCCCACCATTTTATTTCTAGCGAAAGAAGCCGAAAAGGACAACATTCGTCAAGCGCTGTATTGGTATGATAAAGCCGCTAAATTGGACAATGTGACGGGGATGTACGGCATTGTTCGCTTAAGTGAACGCATGCGCGAAGATGTGATTTTAAAAGAGCAGGCAAACTTCTGGCGTACCGCAATTGCGGGAATGGAAGGGGATACCGAAGCGAAATTTTCGACGGGCAAGGCCTTGGTCTTTGGTCGAGGAACTGAAAAAAATATCCCAAAAGGTAACCAACTGATTGAAACTGCCGCCGAAGAAGGCTGCATTGATGCCATGATTTATATGGGGGAATGGCAGCTTTCACCAGACAATAGTGCAGGACGCAGTGCAGATGCGCTTTACTGGTTTATGAAAGCGGCGGAAAAAGACAGTGCAGATGGCAAGATCCAAGTCGGCTTATGTTACCTAAATGGCATTGGTACAGAAAAAAGCATGGTTAAAGGTTGCTACTGGCTGGAACGGGCCGCGGAAGGTGGCAGTGCTAAAGCGATGTATCATGCTGGCGAAGCGTGGAAGGATAAAGGTAAAACGGGTAATGCAATTGCTTACGTTTGGCTGTTTCTTTCTGCCAATATGGGCTACCAACCTGCGCGTACGTTGCGTGATGAAGTGGCGACCAATATTGGTGTTGATGTTGTCGTTGGATTGCAGTCCATAGCGAAGCCGTTGCAAAGAAAGCTGGCCTCAGGAATGGTGAGAAAGCACTCTATTATTCGAGCCCTTAACAAAGTGTACAAACGCGAAGCGTATTTTCCTGCGGAAGAGGAGCTCAATGCGGTGTTGAATGACGAGAGTAAAGAAGCCTCCGAGGCTTGGGAGGAGGCATCAACACTAGATTTTCAGCCTAACATGACAACGGTAACAGCAGAAGGTCAGGTAAGCACATCGCCCAACGAAAAAAAACTTTCTAAAGAGGCGCTCGATTTCACTCAAAACTTCCTTCAACCATAACCTATCTTATCCAAAAGCCTCAAGATTGAGGCTTTTCTTTTGTCTTTAAAATGTTACGCCAAATCCAAGTCAGCTTAATGTATTTGAGGCTAGACATCCAATGACGTGAAAACTCATTTTCGACATTTGGAGGACGAAAGATGATAAGTCAACCTGTTAAAATCGGTGACGACACCGCCGTAGTCATTCCAAGCGTAATCCTGGCTCAGCTCGGGATAAGGGAAGGAGATACCCTAGAAATCGCACTGAATAAAGACAAAATGGAAATTAAGAAGATGGTGTTGAAAACCAGCGCGCCAACTTACTCTGAAGATATTGAGGAGAATTGAGTTAGAGAATCTTGGTTTGTCGGATACACTACTGGTTTCGCAAAACTGGCGCTTGCCGCTGTCTTTGAACTATCGATAACTACAATAAGAGGTAAGGTACTATGCAAGGTATCCTCTCTATACAATCTCATGTTTCTTTTGGTCATGCTGGTAACAGCAGTGCCGTTTTCCCAATGCAACGCATGGGTTTCGAAGTATGGCCGATTCATACCGTTCAATTTTCTAACCACACGCAGTATCAAGAAGGCTGGACTGGGCGAGCGTTTGCGGCTGAAGACATCAGCGAGTTAGTTCGTGGACTTGGTAACATCGGCGCGCTGGAAAAGTGCCAAGCGGTATTGACGGGCTACCAAGGTAGCGCAGAGCAGTGCCTTGCTGTTGAAGATACCGTGACGAAAGTGAAGCAAGCGAACCCGAACGCACTTTATGTTTGCGACCCTGTGATGGGCGCGCCAGACAAAGGCTGCATTGTGGCTCCGGGCATTGCTGAAAATCTTCTAACGCGTTTGATGCCAATGGCGGACGTGATCGTTCCGAACCAATTCGAGCTAAGTCAATTTGCTGAGATGGAAATCCACTCACTAGACGATGCGATCACCGCATGCCAACGTGCGCTAGAGAAAGGTCCAAAAGTGGTGCTAGTTAAGCACCTTTACTGCCTAGAAAATGGCAGCTTTAACATGCTATTGGCTACGCAAGAAGGTATTTACCTTGCGAAGCGTCCTAAATTTGAGTTTGCTAAACAACCTGTTGGCGTGGGCGATCTTATTTCAGCTATCTTTACCGCGGGACTCTTAAAAGGCTGGTCTCCCAAGCAAGCTTTCCAACATTGTCATGACGCATGCTACGGGGTGTTAAGTGCAACGTACCATGCAGGCGAATGGGAGCTGCAAACTATTGCTGCGCAGCAAGAGTTTGTTGAGCCAAGTAAGCATTTCTCAATTGAAGAGGTGGCTTTGGTCACCGCGTAATTGAGCGCAATTAAACAAAAAAGGGGAGCCATCATCGGCTCCCCTTTCTCTTTGTTCTGTCAGTCTTACTGAGCTTTTTGCTGCTCTGATTTACAAACTGCTGCCGTAAAGACAACGTCTGTTGAGCTGTTTAGCGCAGTTTCTGCAGAGTCTTGAATCACACCGATAATGAAGCCAACCGCTACAACCTGCATGGCTACGTCGTTTGAGATACCAAACAGGCCACACGCAAGTGGGATAAGTAGTAGAGAGCCACCTGCAACACCTGATGCGCCGCATGCAGAAACCGCAGCTACAATACTTAGAAGTAGCGCAGTCAGTAGATCAACTTCGATACCCATAGTGTGCACAGCTGCAAGCGTTAGTGTTGTGATAGTGATTGCAGCACCAGCCATGTTGATGGTCGCACCTAGAGGGATAGATACTGAGTATGTATCCTCGTCCAGTTTTAGCTTCTCACATAGTGCCATGTTTACTGGAATATTCGCCGCACTTGAACGAGTGAAGAACGCAGTTACACCACTTTCACGTAGACAACGGAATACAAGTGGGTAAGGGTTTTGTTTGGTTTTAACGAACACGATCGCTGGGTTTACAACGAGTGCGATGATCATCATTGCGCCAAGAAGAACCGCCAGAAGGTGTGCGTAGCTTGCTAGTGCGCTAAAGCCCGTTGTCGCAAACGTTGAAGCAACCAAGCCAAAGATACCAAATGGTGCAAGACGAATGATAAAGCGCACAATGTGAGACACGCTGTGGCTTAGATCTTCAAATACGGCCTTCGTTGTTGCCGATGCGTGGTGTAGTGCAAGACCCAGACCCACACCCCAAGCAAGAATGCCGATGTAGTTTGCTTCTACTAGTGCATTTACTGGGTTGTCGACCAGTTTAAACAACAATGTGCGTAGAATTTCAGCAATACCTTGAGGAGGCGTTGCACCTTCAGCGCCGGTGACAAGCGTTAAATTGGTCGGGAAAAGGAAGCTTAGAACCACTGCTGATAGCGCCGCGAAGAATGTACCCATCAGGTACAGTACAACGATTGGGCGCATGTAAGTGTGTTGGTTTTTCTTTTGGTTTGCAATTGAAGCGGCAACCAAAATAAACACAAGAATTGGCGCGATCGCTTTAAGCGCACCGACAAAAAGGCTACCAATTAATCCCGCGCTTTCGGCATGGCTTGGAGAAATTGTCGCGAGCAAAATACCAAAGACGATACCGACAAGGATCTGGACGACGAGGTTACCACGAGCATATCGGGCAACGAGGCTGTTGTGTTGCATACATCATTCCTGCAATTTTATGCCAGAGTGGCAGGGCAATAGTCCATCATTACACGGCGATAATGCCCTTATATTACAAGGGGTGAGCATTGCTTCTGGTCACTAAGACACATGATTATCAATTATCCTGTTTTTATAAATTCAGCCATTTTCTTGCTGAATATCACATATCTTAGCTTGGTAATATTTTGTGTCTAGTTTTAGTTTGTTTTTGGATTAAATGTTTGCTCAATGTTATTTAAATAAGATTTTTATGTTGAAAATTATCATTAGTTATGAGTAATGGTTTTTAATAAAGTTGTTAAAAAGGAGACTTTCGTCTCCTTTGATTTTATTGACAACTCAAACGCAACAAATTAATAACTTTGTTGGCGCCTGCGCTTATCACTCATGGCATTTCGAGTGAGTTTCCCGAATTGTCGACTTTGAGCTCGTTGCTCTGCCAAAGTCGCACCGTTAAAGGCTTGTTCTCGCAATAGTTTTTGATAGTTATTGAAACGACGAACTTCCAGTTTGCCATTTTCAATCGCAGTTTGAATTGCGCAACCCGGCTCAGTTTGATGCTGGCAATCACCAAAGCGACAACGCTGAGCGAGAGCCTCAATGTCAGAAAACGCCTCGCTGACCCCCGATTCACAATCTGCTAGTTGAAGCTCGCGCATTCCCGGAGTATCAATCAAGATGCCGCCATCAGGTAATAGATGGATAGAGCGCGATGTAGTTGTATGTCGACCTTTGCTATCGTCTTCACGAATATGCCCAGTTGCCTGTTCTTGTTGCCCGAGTAATGCATTAACAAGAGTTGATTTGCCAACGCCTGAAGAACCGATAAAAGCGAGGGTTTGTCCTTCTTTGCACCAGGTCATGAGTTTAGAAGCACTCTCTATTTCTAAGCCGTTGACTGTCTCTATAGCTAATAGAGGGTCGAGCTTCTGTACTTGGCTTTTTAGTTCATCAGTATTGTCACACAAATCGGCTTTGGAAAGCACGATGACGGGTTCGACTTCGGCTTCATGAGCCAAGGCAAGATAGCGTTCAATACGACTTAAATTGAAGTCGTCGTTAAGGGAACAGACGATAAACACTGTATCCACATTGGCTGCGATGAGTTGCTCTGCCACTTTGCTGCCAGCGGCTTTGCGGCTAAAGAGGCTCAAGCGATCCAGTAAGCGAACAAATTGCTGATCTTCATTTAAGATTACCCAGTCTCCGACGGTCATGTTGGGTAAAGAATGGTGGGCATTAAGATGAACTTGCCCAGTTTCTGTTGCCAATAAATAACCACTTCGGTGATGCGCAATTACACGAGCAAAGATAGTGTTGTCGTAATCGTCTAATGTCAGTTGTTGCTGAAAAAATGGTTTCCAACCCAATTGTTTTAGAGGGTTTGAAGTTGAAACTAATGTGTCACAAAAAGTATGTGTTTGATTCATTATTGAATTATCCCAGACGCAACAAAGCGCCTTAATACAAATCGCATTAGGGTCTAATTCGGATAGAGTTGACCCCGGTGAAGACCGGGCAGAGAAGGGGAGTTGTGGTTATGCCACAGAGTTGGTGCTGTTAGGATTACCCTTGCGATGCCCAGTTAGTGTTATTCAATACAATCATCTTGTGTCCTCTTCGTTGGTTAATAAATAAGTGAGTTAATTAAGCCAAAAGAGTATAGCTGCCCTTTTTTAAAGAGGGTAGCTATACTGCAAAAATATTAACTTTGTTTTGTGATGCGCTCTTCCATAATCTGCGAATACGTGTTGGCTTTTAAGCCGTATATGATTTGGACATGACGATCATCCAATATCACGACGCCATGCGCGCCATGATTTTTGAGTGCGTTCTTATCGATGACGGACGTCGCTCTGAGGGTAAGACGCAGCCGAGTCGCACATGCACCAGTTTCTAGCAGGTTCTCTATGCCCCCAATGGCGTCAATGATCGTATCGACGTCTTGTTCGACATTGGGGTTGGTATGAGTTAGGAAATTGAAAAATTGCTTCAGCACTGACTTAATCGTCATTTGAAGAGCCTTCGGTCGTTAGTTTTGAAATGGCTTCAACAATCGGTGCCGGCGAGAGCGTATGCGGTACTTTAGTGATTAACGTGCCATCCGGCTTCAAGAAGTAAAAGTAAGAGCTATGATCCAGCGTGTATTTTAGTTCCGAGCCTTCCAATTCTGTCTTGCGGAAAATGACACCATAGTTGTGTGCCAAAGGTGTCGTTACATCAAGTGGTGCCGATAGGCCTTCAATCATTGGATGGAAGTAATGGGCATATTTTGCTGATGCATCGGCCTCATCACGCTCTGGGTCTAAAGAAATGAACATCGGGCGTAGTTGCGCTTTTTGCGCGTCGTCAATTTGATTCAGTGCTCCTGCCAGCATTGCAAGAGAAGTTGGGCAAACGTCTGGGCAGCGAGTAAAGCCAAAATAGACGACTCGGATGCGAGGGTCATTCACATCGAAGATATTGACAGCTTGGTTATTTTCCCCAAACAATACCGTTTGTTGAGAGGTGGAACTGTCCACTAGCTCTGGCTTCGTGTTCTGATTATCTAAATAGCTCTTTACGCCAAACCCGAGTGCGAAAGCAGCTACGAGAAATAGGGACCAATTGCGGCTCATAACGATTCCTTATCTTTGCATTTTTATAGCAGGGTAAACGGTATTCTCTCCATCACTGAGTTCACCAACCCAAGTCATTGCATCCTCCGTGCAAACCGGGAGAATGATGTCACCTTGATATTGGCCAGGAGCGATTTGCTTCAGCAAAAACTTAGGCTCACCCATCTCCATTTCTCTTCCTGAAAGACTTAGGATGAGTTGCTTAGCATCGCTTGTATGCCACTCAACATTTAGAGTGGTAGGAACCAAGGGTTGAGCAGTTTCTGAGTTTAGCGTCATCGTAACATTTTCTTGGACGCAAGAGGTTGTAGAGAGAAAGCAGTATTCATCTATTGACTTGCTTTGAGTGGAAGAAGAAAAGCTTTTTATTAGAGTCGGGGCATAAAATCCCGCAACTAATGCGGCTGAAACAGCGGCGATTTGTAACACTTTCATTAAGGTTCAGCATTTATCACTTAACATTACGAGCATCGTAGCACAGATGCGCCGCTCGCCAACTCGTGACCTCAGTAAATTGTGCGTTATACCTCGGTGACCAGCTTCCTAGTAACGCGACGGACTTTATTGCATCAAATACAGCAGAGTTTTCAATTGAGATGTTTTGCCCTTAGCCAATAGATAAAACGGAGCCAATTGACTCCGTTTTTATTTGGTTCAGTATGTGTTTGATACCAAAGTTATTTATCTGAATCTGCGAATTTCTCTAGACCCAAAACCAGAGCAATGGCTGCAAGCATCATCACGACAGCAAGTACTAACTGAGAAGGTTGTGATGTCACGTGTTCAAATTCAAATGGTGATAGGTTGTGCTGTAGCAATGGCACTTGTTCGCCCTTCGAATTGGTGCGCCAAGTGATGGTTTCTTTCCATGGCCAAATCTTTGGCAACGTACCAATCATTAATCCAGTCAAAAACATCAGGGTGAAATCACGGAACTTGCGTAGTAACCACGACAATAAGTGAGAGAAGGACAGTAAACCGATCACGCAGCCAGACAAAAATAGCGCTAATGTATCGACTTGAAAACCTTTCACTGCGGCTAATACAGGAGCATACATGCCAATCAGCAGCAAAATAAAACTGCCAGAGATACCCGGCAAGATCATCGCACAAATCGCGATAGCTCCAGCGAATAAGGTGTTAATGGCCGTTGGTTCCATGTGTAAAGGTTTGAGCACAGTAATACTATAAGCAAACCCGACACCAACGAGCAGAATGACAAAGCGGACAAGATCGCGTTGCTCAACCTGACGAATAATGTGATACACAGAGACCAAAATTAGGCCAAAGAAAAATGACCAAAGTGGGATCGGGTGTGTGTCAAGAAGCCAAGTAATCAACTTTGCTAGCGTTGCAATACTGGTGAAAATGCCGGCAAACAGAGCGATAAGGAAGAATCCGTTGATGTGATTAAACGCGGCTTTAACCCCTTCTTTTCGCCAGATAGAGAAAAGTGAGGGGTTAATGCGTCGAATGCTTTCAAGCAGCGTATCGTAAATACCAGTGATAAACGCGATGGTGCCGCCAGATACACCAGGTACAACATCTGCTGCACCCATGGCGATTCCCTTGAAGAAAGTAATTAAGTAGTTCATTGCTCTAATGCTAAGTCGTTTCGATGGCAGAGAGTATACAAACATTGCGATGAAAAAAGTATGAAATAGTGCTGTAACTACTTGGTTTTATATCCAATCTATTGCCTATCTTTATTACCCGCCAAAAGACAATGCCGCCGTAACGAGCTTTTAATGCTTGGTTTACATTTTTGAGATGATTAACTCTACTATCAATTATCAATCTTGGTTGCATTATGCAATTGCAATTTGCATTATCAAATTGCATTTTGATAATTTGCGCGTGAATAAATCCAGCTTATATGAGATCTTGTGCCCAAAAATAAGTCTTTGCATTTTGGCATGATTAATGCATAATACTGCTCGACCCTTCTTAAGCCGAGGGTCACCTAGCCAACTGACGTTGTTAGTGAATACAATTTGTTCACACTAAATATAAGCCAATCGCGATTATTGCGGTTGGCTATTTTTTTATATGAACAACGTTACTTACGTGCTTTGCAAATTGCACTTCTCTTCCTGTCAGTCATAAAAAAGGGCTGACGTGTTACGCCAACCCTTGTGTTTTACTTTACGTTTTAACCCGTTTATCTAGCAGTTCAGTACCCCATTAACTGTAGCAAATTTTCAGCTGTCACAATGGCTTCTTTACGATTAGCAATATTAAGCTTTTGGTACAGGTTGCGAATGTGGGTTTTAATTGTCGTACCTGCCACATCCAGCTCTTGTGCGATTTGCTCGTTACTAAAGCCTGAATAAATCAGTCCCAGAACCTGCCATTCGCGTTGTGTTAATGGGCTGGTACGTACTAGCTCTGGCACATTAGGGTGATTCACCAACTTTTCAATAAAGTCTTCATCAAAGTGAATCGACCGGCTACGTTGATTCGATGAAATGTCCTTCATTAACTGTTGAGCACGGTGACGCTCAAGATCGCCCAGTTCATGGCGGAGGCTCAACTTCTCCAGCAGACCGCCAATGGTTGCACCATCAATCAGGAAGTTTCCGACCATGCCAGTTTGGTTCGTCATTACTAATGCTTCTTTTAACAGAGCCTTGGCTTGCTCCTCATCTTTTTGGCGAGCAGAAAGGACCGCTTCAACCACTAAGTTGCGATTAGTATCTGTGATTAGGTTAGTGCGACGAGCTTCACCTTGGAGGAAATCTAACGCAGCACGAGCGTCGGTATATTGGCCTAAGTTAATGTGGGCGCGGGCAATGTTACGCCATTGCAATTGAGAAAAGTGGTTGCATGCCGATTCAGGACGAACCGCAGTGTTGAGCCATTCTTGCATTGCATCGGTATTCCCGCGCGCTTGCCAAAATAGAATCAACGATAGTGAAGCGTTTGCAGTCCAATCTACATGGTAAGTCGACTGTTTCATCAAGTGTTGGATGTGCTCAATGAATTTACCGGCTTTGTCTAATTCACCGCGTCCAATCGCAATACGCGCCAACATCGAATAGCTATGTAAGTGCTTGCTTGGTGAATGGTTTTCGAGAATTTGCAGACCTTTGTACGCGCATTCTTCCGCTTCATCAAGTCGGTTCCAGCACCAAAGTACTTGCGCGCGAATACGCAGCAAAAATTCATGAAGAGGAACATGCTGAAGCTGCTGATCTTCAA
This sequence comes from Vibrio sp. Vb1755, assembly GCF_033338635.1. Taxonomy (NCBI): domain Bacteria; kingdom Pseudomonadati; phylum Pseudomonadota; class Gammaproteobacteria; order Vibrionales; family Vibrionaceae; genus Vibrio; species Vibrio sp. Vb1755. The sequence continues at coordinate 205,775 of NZ_JAWOTA010000003.1, forward strand.
TCAGACGGAATGCGGAATCTTGTAGTTCAAAGGCAGCTTGCACGTAACCTTGTGCAATTAAAATCTCGCTTTGCTGCAATATTGCCCATAACGCTTGGTGATATACCTGATACTGACGAGCTAGCTTTTCAGTTTGTTGCATCATCGGCAAAGCACGGTCTAGTTTACCTAGCACGTGGTTAACTTCACCAACAACCGAAGTCGCCACAATTCGGCTACGGTAAATTGTGTTATCAAGTTGGCTAAGCGCTAACTCCGCTAATTCGAGAGCTTTTTCTGGTTGGTTACTGTTGATAGCCACTTGAGCAAGCAACGCGTTTGCTTGACCTTGATAATGAATATCTAACGCAATGTTACGCTTTTTGTGTTCCTCTTCCGCTTCTTCAAGCAGGTGGCCCACTTGGTTATAACGATGCTGACTTTGAGCCAACCATGCTCGGAGCATCGTAAGTTTTGGGTGGCTGAACAACAGATCATCGTCCAACTTGTTAATTGAGCTTTCCAGTGTGCTGAGTTCGCCTTGGTTAAACATCTTCCAGCCGAATTCGTTTAGGATCTCTACCACTAAGTCCTTATCATTCGATTTTTGTGCATGATGAATCGCTTGGTGTGGTGCTTTTTGTTGTAACCAAGCGATAGCAGCATTGCGGTGGAGATCTTTTTCTTGCTGAGGAATACGAGCTTGGCGCTCATGAGATAAAAACTCGCCAAATAAGTTATGGAACCGGAACCAGTTCTGTTCCCCTTCGAGCGGGTAAATAAATAAGCCGTAACGGTTAAGCGATTCAATCATTCCCAGTGCGTCTTCGCGTTGGGTAAGGGCAAACACTAACTCATCATTGAAGTGGTCAAGCACGGATACTTGCATTAAAAAGTGACGAGTTTCGTGATCGAGTAAGTCAAACACTTCTTCGACCAAGTAATCCCACAAGTGCGCGTGATTGAACTGCGATACCGACTCTACAGTTTGTGCCAATGTGCGGTTTTGATGTTGGGCTTGTAATGCGATCAACTGCATCGCCGATGGCCAACCTTCAACATAGGTTCTTAGGCTGTTCGCCATGTCTTCATCAATACCATCGGCGATACGCTGGTTAAAGAAGCGAGTGGTTTCTTCGGTATCAAACGCCAACATCTCGTTGCCGATTTCGATCATTAAATCACGAACACGTAAGTTTGCAGTGCCCAGAGGCGGCGCTGCACGACTGGTTACCACAACGGTGAGGTTGTCTGGCATGTGCTTTAAGAAGAAACGCATGGATTCATGGATTTCATCATTCGTGATTAAATGGTAGTCATCAAGTACCACGTAGCACTCTTGATGAAAGTCAGCCATTTCAGCGAATACTTCGCTAAATAGGGAGCGTAAAGACGAGATCTGACGTTTTTCCGCCAGTTTTTGTGCGTTAGCGCAACTGAAGTTGGTGGCTTTGTTTAATGCTTGAAGCAGATAGTTTACAAAGCGAAAGCCGTCGTTATCGCTGTCATCAATGCTGTACCAACCGACGTTTGGCTTATCGGATAGCCACTGCGCTGCCATTGTCGTTTTTCCGTAACCTGCTGGGGATCGGAATAAAACCAATTTGTAGTAAGGCGCTTGCTGTAGTAAGTCCAACACTCGTGGGCGCACGATGGCATTGTGCAGGCGTCCTGGTCGAGTAAGCTTAGATGGAATCCACATTAGTAGTTATGTCCTTATTTATGTATACCCAAATGACAGCAACGTGATCATTCTTGTAAAGCCTCCTTGAAAGCCGTCTTACTGAATGATGTCATCAGCATCAAAAACACTGTTTGAATGCCGGATAATGTCGCTACTGTTGGGGCTTGCGTCCGTCTGAAAAACCATTCCATACGGTCACTTAGATATAAAAGCTAGCGAAAACTAGAAATAACTCACATCGCCTAATTCTAGTTTGTATAAAAAGCGTACAATCCTGTGAGCTGAGTGGGATGTTACGACATCAGAAATGTTCGTTACTTTGATCCACTTCCTAATTCTCAAGGGTTGATGGATTTACCATCAACTACGCCCTTTATTTGTGATTGTCGTCACTTAAATATCGTTTGTTTCGTTAGCGTTAAGATCGCGTTGCACATAGATTACGAAAAGTTCTTCTACGCTGACCGAGTTAATGTGACCGATATTACAATTTTCACATCATCAGATGAGTGGACTATAAAAAGCGTCATGAACGGGTTTTAACCTTTCTCACATTCCATTGTGATCAAAATCACTAAGAACTGGTGCAAAGTTCACTTTGTTGAGATTTGGATCACTAACCTAGCAATGGTACCCCCTCTACGCCCTCAGCCCTCCTCCTTCAAAGGATGAGAATTAGGAGGATGTTTATTCACAGAGGTAAATGCACGATGTATGGCAGATGAATTACCAAAAGACGTGAGAATTTCGTAATGAAACCTACTCAACAAAAACAATTTGACAAGAAGTCGTTCCAAGAAAGCGTAAAGAAACACCTATCTGTAACTTACGCTCATACGATTGAAAACGCAGACAGCCGCGCATGGTACCTAGCAATGGGGCATGCTCTGGCTGAATTTACTACTCTAGATTTGCTTGCGACAGAAGAAGATCCACGCATTAAAAGTGCGAAGAGCGTTAACTACCTTTCGCTAGAATTCCTTATCGGTCGTTTGACGGGTAACAACCTAATCAGCATGGGTCTGTATGAACAAGTAACAGAAGCAATGGCTGAACTGGGTTACAACCTAACTGATCTGCTAGAAGAAGAGCGCGACCCATCATTGGGTAACGGTGGCCTTGGTCGTCTGGCTGCGTGTTTCATGGATTCATGTGCGGCACAAGAATTCCCAACTGTCGGCTATGGTTTACATTACGAATACGGTCTATTTAAACAGTCATTCAAAGATGGTCGCCAGCAAGAAGCACCTGACGCATGGCGCGGTGTAGAAGGCTACCCTTGGGAAATTGCGCGTCCAGAACTTGCGCAAGAGATCGGTTTCTACGGTCACGTTGAAGTGATTAACGAGAACGGTAAAGAGGTTCGCAAATGGGTACCAGGCATGACAGTAAGAGCAATGCCTTGGGATCTTCCAATTGTGGGTTACGAATCAGACACGGTTTACCCGCTACGTCTTTGGGAATGTCAGGCGATTGCACCATTTTCACTAGCAAGCTTTAACAATGGTGATTACTTCGAAGCTCAGCACGCACTGATCGACGCAGGTAACATCACTAAAGTGCTTTACCCGAATGACAACCACGAGAAAGGTAAAACACTGCGTCTAATGCAGCAGTACTTCCACTCGGCAGCGTCTGTACGTGACATCCTACGTCGCCACGAAGCTGCGGGCTACTCGCTAGCGGATCTACCTAAGCAAGAGACTATCCAGCTTAACGATACACACCCAACGATTGCGATTCCTGAACTAATGCGCATCCTGATGGATGAAAAAGGTTTAGCTTGGGAAGCGGCTTGGGAAATCAGCTCTAAGACATTTGCGTACACCAACCACACGCTACTTCCAGAAGCACTAGAGACATGGCCAGAGTCGCTAATCCAGCACCTGCTACCACGTCACATGGAGATCATTTACGAGATCAACCACCGCTTCCTACAAGACGTACGTGCAATGTGGCCGGGTGATGTCGCGAAGCAACAGAAGCTTTCTATCATCGAAGAAGGTTTCCACCGCATGGTTCGCATGGCAAACCTATGTGTAATCGGCTCTTACGCAGTAAACGGTGTAGCAGCACTTCACTCTGAATTGGTTAAGAAAGACCTATTCCCGGAGTTCCACGAAATGTACCCGACACGTCTACACAACGTAACGAACGGTATTACGCCACGTCGCTGGTTGAAGTTCTGTAACCCAGGTCTGTCTCAGCTTATCACTGAGAAAGTCGGCCCAGAATGGCCAGCGAAACTAGAGCAACTTGAAGGTATTGCGAAGTACGCTACTGACGCGACATTCCAAAAAGAATTCATGGCAGTGAAGAAAGAGAACAAAGAACGCCTAGCAACTTGGGTGAAAGAGAACATGGGTATCGAGCTCGATACTAATGCAATCTTCGATGTTCAAATCAAGCGTCTGCACGAGTACAAACGTCAGCATCTAGACTTGCTACACGTACTGTCTCTGTACCATCGTATTCTTAATGAACCAGGTTTTGAGTGTACGCCACGCGTTGTGTTCTTCGCAGCAAAAGCAGCACCGGGTTACCACCTAGCGAAAGAAATCATCTTCGCAATCAACAAGATTGCAGACAAGGTGAACAACGATCCTCGCATCGGTAACAAGCTGAAAGTGGTATTCATCCCTGACTACCGCGTGAGCATGGCTGAAATCATTATCCCTGCGGCTGACGTTTCTCAACAAATCTCGCTAGCGGGTAAAGAAGCATCAGGTACAGGTAACATGAAGATGGCGCTAAACGGTGCGCTAACTATCGGTACAATGGATGGTGCAAACGTTGAGATTCGTGAGGAAGTAGGCGATGAGAACATCTACATCTTCGGTCTAGATGTTGAAGGTGTGAAAGCGCTGAAAGCTCAAGGTTACAACCCATTTGATTACTACAATGCGGATCACTTACTCAAAGCGTCAATGGACTTGCTATTGGGTGAAGAGTTCACACCAGGCCAACCGGGCTTACTGCGTGCCACATACGACAGCCTACTAGACGGCGGTGACCCGTACTTATGTCTTGCGGACTTTGCATCTTACGTGAAAGCGCACGAAGACATGAGCGAACAATATAAAGATCAAGCTGGTTGGGCGAAGAAGGCCATTCTTAATACCGCCCTTGTTGGCAAGTTCACGTCAGACCGCTCAATCCGCGACTACGTGAACAATATCTGGAAACTTGAAGCGGTGAAACGCTAATAGAACCTAGTTAAGACCAAGGTAGCCAAGCGCTACCTTTGGTCATTTTCCAAAAGAAGTTATTGATAACAATAAAACCCTACATGGAAGGTGTTGGTATTACCTTCGGAGAAAGCGATGAAAGAACAAACAGCATTAAAGAAAGTCGCGGAAATGGCGAGATTGGCTGATAGCTATGTCAGTGCTTGGGGAGATGAGGCGAAAGTGTCTGAGGAGACGCTACGCCGCTTGCTCGCTTCGCTTGGCTACGATACTAGCAGTGATGAAAAACTACTGGCTTCTGCTGAAAAGAAACATAAAAAAGACGTACTAGCCCCTGTTCTTGTTTTACGCGACGGCGAACCAGTCGAAGTGGAACTAAACCTAGGTACGAGTGCTCGTGAGAGTGAATTCAGCTGGCGTTTAGAAACAGAACAAGGAGAGGTACTTGAAGGCTATCTTCAGTCCCAAATTGTTCGTGATGAGCGTGCTGAGGGTGGCCCTCTAGTGTTTGCATTGCCAAAGAACTTGGCTTGGGGTTATCACAAACTGATCATCAGTCGTAAGCGTCGTAAAACACCTTACGAGATGTCATTGATCATTACGCCGAAAGCGTGTTTCAAACAAGACGATCTAAACCAACACAAAAAGCTATGGGGTCCTAGTATCCAGCTTTACACACTGCGTACTCAGCATAACTGGGGCATCGGTGATTTTGGCGACCTAAAACAACTGGTGAGTGATATTGCCTCTCGTGGCGGTGACTTCATTGGCTTGAACCCTATTCACTCGCTGTTCCCTGCGAATCCAGAAGGGGCAAGCCCATACAGCCCGTCTTCTCGTCGTTGGTTGAACATCATGTACATCGACGTAAGCTCTGTACCTGAGTTCGCGCTAAGTGCAGAAGCACAACAACGTGTCGGTAGTGCAGAGTTCCAACAACGTTTACAAAAAGCGCGAGACTCTCATTGGGTGAATTACACCGAAGTTTCGCAACTAAAAATGAGCGTTCTTCCGTTGCTATTCAGTGAGTTTAAAGCTCGCCATTTAGACAAGAACACTGATCGCGCTCGTGCCTTCTTGGACTTTGTTGAAAAAGGCGGCGACAGCTTGCTACACCAAGCTGCATTCGATGCACTTCATGCTGATTTACATGCAGAAGATGCAAACATGTGGGGCTGGCCAGTATTCCCTGAGAAATACCGCACATTCGACGCAGCCGGTACTCAGAAGTACATTAAGGACAACCAAGATCGTGTTCACTTGTACATGTACCTGCAATGGATCGCAGACGATCAAATCAAAGAAGCGCAAGCGCTAGCCGAAGAAAAAGGCATGGCTGTGGGTTTGTACCGCGACCTTGCGGTTGGTGTTGCAGATTCAGGCAGCGAAACATGGGCTGACGAAGGCGCGCTAGTATTGGATGCAAGCATCGGTGCGCCACCAGATGTACTTGGTCCACTAGGCCAAAACTGGGGTCTGCCTCCGCTTAACCCTCAGGTTTTAGAAGCGACTGGCTACGACGCTTACATCAAATTGCTACGTGCTAACATGAAGCATTGTGGAGCATTGCGTATCGACCACGTACTTGGCCTGCTTCGCCTTTGGTGGATTCCAAAAGGCGAGAAAGCGACAGAAGGCGCATACCTGTACTACCCAGTTGAAGACATGCTAGCAATCCTAGCGTTGGAATCTCACCGTCATCAGTGTTCTGTAATCGGTGAAGACTTGGGTACTGTACCTGATGAAATCGTTGATATCCTTCGTGATGCGGGTGTGCATTCGTACAAAGTCTTCTTCTTCGAAACATCAAAAGACGACGGCGGTTTTATTTCTCCGAAGCACTACGCTGAGCAGTCTATGGCTGCGCTGTGTACGCACGATATGCCAACACTACGCGGTTTCTGGCACTGTGATGACTTGAAGATGGGGCGTGAGATTGGTCTGTACCCTGATGAGCAGCAGTTGGAAGGCCTATTCGCTGACCGCTTGAAGTGCAAACAAGGCATTCTAGACAGTGTTCGCTGGCATGGCTATCTGCCAGAAGGCATTGGTCATGATGCTCAGTACGTGCCAATGGATTCATACCTAAGCGAAGCGCTGCAACTGCACGTAGCCGCGGGTGACTCTGCACTGCTTAGTGTGCAGCTTGAAGACTGGCTAGAAATGGATCAACCGGTCAATATTCCTGGTACGGTGGATGAGTATCCAAACTGGCGTCGTAAATTGTCGATGAACCTAGATGAAATCTTCAGCCGTGAAGATGTGAATCGTATTTCTAAACGCCTTACTGAAGTTCGTGCACAGGCGAGTAAGTAAGATGCCTAGAGTGGCGTAGATGGACGAGCTGATTACCAATTTTGTTAGCTCAGAGGTACGAAAGTTCCGTCTAGGTCACTCATTCCTAAAACACAATCCGTTAGGATGAAGTACCGTTATTATGCCCGCGACAATAGCGGGCATTTTTGTATTTTGACGCCGTTTACGCAACGAATGTGAGAAGCGGAGTCTTTTTGTGAGTTCACAACGTTGGCTGTGGAGAAACCGATGTTTGATTCAGATCTCTGGTCTTGAAAAGGATGTTGGCTCTAGGGAGAAAGATTTGAAAACCACCAAAACCAAGAAAATAAAGAAACAACACGAACGCGCATACGAACTGCTTGCTGAGGCGGCTTACTCAGATCCATTTGCGGCGCTGGGTCCTTTCATTGACGACGAAGCTTCGCTGAGAGTTTGGATGCCGGGCGCAAACAAGGTTGAACTGCTTGTTAATGGTGAACCTCGCGTGGCGCTTGAGCGTGATGGCGACAGCGGTTTCATCTTAAAAGAGCAACGCGATTTACACCTGACCCACTACCGTTTAGCGGTCGATTGGAATGGTGTTGAACAAATTATTGATGACCCGTACCAGTACCACAATATCTACCAAGAGTACGAGCATCTGCATACGCCAAAAGACATGTATCACTACATGGGCGCACACTTTGTCACGCTAGAACGTGGCGGTGAAAACATCTCTGGTGTGCGTTTCCTTGTTTATGCACCACATGCATCTGCTGTTAGCCTTGTGGGTTGCTTCAACCAATGGGATGGCCGTCGTCATCCAATGCAACGCTTAGACTACGGTATCTGGGGCCTATTCATTCCTGGTTTGGAAGAGGGGGTACAATACAAATTTGAGCTCAAAGGGCCAAATGGGGAAGGGTTGCCACACAAACAAGACCCTTGGGGTTTCTACTCTGAGCAATACCCATCGTTCGCATCCATTACCTACGATCACAAGCGTTACCAATGGCAAGATGCGAAATGGCAAAACCGTGCAGTGACACAAAAGCGTGATGAAGCGTTATCGTTTTACGAGCTACATGCTGGATCATGGAAGCGCGACGAGAACGGTGATTTCCTGAACTACCGCGAACTCGCGGAGCAGTTGGTGCCATACCTTGTGGATATGGGCTACACCCACGTTGAGCTGATGCCTGTGTCTGAGCATCCATTCTATGGTTCATGGGGCTATCAACCTGTTGGCTTGTTTGCACCAACTAGCCGTTTTGGCTCACCTGATGATTTCAAATTCTTCGTGGATGCGTGTCACCAAGCTGGTATCGGTGTAGTGCTGGATTGGGTTCCTGCGCATTTCCCATCGGATGATCATGGTTTAGCTAACTTTGATGGTACGCCTCTGTTCCATGATCCAGATCCTCGTCGCGGTTGGCACCAAGATTGGAACTCCTACATTTACGATTTAGGCCGTGAACATGTACGTCGCTTCCTTGTCTCGAATGCGCTGTACTGGTTTGAACAATTCCATATTGATGGCATTCGTGTCGATGCTGTTGCGTCGATGCTCTATCTCGATTATTCACGTAGCCACGATCAGTGGGTCCCGAACGTTGATGGTGGCAACGAAAACTACGACGCAATCGCAACCTTAAAATGGATGAACGAAGAAGTGTACAAGCACTTCCCGAATGCGATGACGATTGCGGAAGAGTCAACGGCGTTTCCGGGTGTGTCTGCGCCAACCTTTATGGGTGGTTTAGGCTTTGGCTTCAAGTGGAATATGGGGTGGATGCACGACAGTCTTTCATACATCAAAGAAGATCCTGTTCACCGTAAATACCACCACAATACCATCACCTTCCCGCTGGTTTATGCGCACAGCGAAAACTACGTCTTGTCTCTCTCTCACGACGAGGTGGTGTACGGAAAAGGCTCTATCCATAACAAGATGCCGGGCGATGAATGGCAGCAAACCGCAAACCTACGTGCATACTACGGTTATATGTATGGTCAACCGGGCAAAAAGCTGAACTTCATGGGCGCGGAAATCGGCCAAACGGCGGAGTGGAACCACGATGATCAGTTGCAATGGTTCTTGCTGGAATACGAACGTCATCAAGGCGTTCAAAAGCTGATGCGCGATTTGAACCACTTGTACCGAAATGAAGCGGCGATGCACGATCAAGATTGTGTTCCTGCTGGTTTTGAGTGGCGTCTACAAGACGAGGCAGATGCAAGCATCCTAGCGCACGAGCGTATCAGTAAAGAGGGTGAGCGTATTCTCATCATCACCAACTTTACGCCCGTACCACACGAGCGTTTCCGTTTAGGTGTTCCAAATGCAGGTCAATACGAACTGCTGCTGAACACGGACGACAGCAAATACGGCGGAAGCGATTTTAAAGTGCTGACCAGTGTGAAAACGGAACAAGTCGAAAGTGAATCACTGCCTCAATCACTTGAGCTTCGTTTGCCTCCACTTTCAACCGTGTTCTACAAGCTGCACAAATAATTTAGTCTAATCAAATTCTAAGCCCGTTTTACATTGTAAATCGGGCTTTTTTTAACCAAGTTTTCACTAACGATAAACAGACTGCATACTCTATACTTGCATCATATTGTTTTATGAAATCAGGCTAGGTCGGACTTTGAGAAAGATTAAATCCCTTCTGTTCAATATCTTATTGGTGCTTTTGCTTTTACCAGTGATGCTCGTTGGCATAGTGAAATACATCGATCCACCAATTTGGGGATGGAAGATCAGCCGCATAATTTCTCCTCCTGAAGGATTTCCTGAAGAGAGTCAAAATGAATGGGTGCCTTTGAGTGATATTTCTAAACACATTCAACTGGCCGTGATTGCGACAGAAGATCAAAAGTTCCCGACCCATTACGGAGTGGATTTTGATTCCTTGTTTAAAGTGATCTCAGAGTCTGGCGAGAGCGGTCCCTCTCGCGGTGCGAGCACGATTACTCAGCAAACTGCAAAGAACGTGTTTCTGTTTCCTTCACACTCTTATGTGCGCAAAGCGTATGAGCTTTATTTTGCTCTGCTGATGGAAGCAATGTGGAGTAAAAAACGCATTCTTGAAGTGTATTTGAATGTGGTGGAGTTTGGTCCAGGTATTTATGGCGCGGAAGCCGCTGCGCAAAACTACTTTGGTATTCCTGCTAAACAACTTTCAACACGCCAAGCAGCAAGGCTTGCGGTGGTGCTGCCAAATCCGTATCGCATCAAAGTTTACCCTCAGACTTCTTACACCATCAGCCGCGTCAATTGGGCGATGAGACAAATGCGTAACCTTGGTAGCGTTCAGCTTTAAACTCCTTTTTACCCTGCTCATAAGTAGAACTACGCCCCCATAAAAGCAAAATGTGAAGCGTCACAAGCTTTAGGGCGTAGCTTTTCAGAATGATGCGCTCAGTTTTTCATCCATTTACTATTAGTGTGAATAAAACTACAACACGAATACTGCGCCTATGCGCAACCAATGGACTGAACGATGAAACTGAATCTGATTACGACTACCTTATTGCTTGCATCGGCAAGTGCCATCGCCGAGCCAAACATCACCATTTCTACCACGACCAACAGCCGTGACTTTCCGTTAAGTGCAGAGCAGCCTTTGGTTGTGCCCTTAACCAAAGACGGATACACGCTCAAAATCACGGGTGTTGAAGGCGACTGTGTCGCGCCTGATGGCCAGAAGGTCAAATTCAACAAACCTATCGCGCTGAACTGCGGAAAACCAACAGAACTGCCGTTAAAAATCCGTTTTACTGGCGATTACTCTTTTGCTTTTGATGCGGAAGCGAAAACACTGCGCTTCAAGCGTGAACCTAAGAAAGCCGCCAAGACTGAATTCAAACGCCCAATCCCACAAGTGCAATGTGAGGTTTACCAAGGCGGCGAAGTCACCATCGCGCTGGGTGACAGTTTCCCCGATGGCACCAAGTTGCGTGATGCCTATTCTGGTCAAATGGTCGAAGTAAAAGATCAGCAAGTATCGCTGACGCCAAGCAAAGACTCAGGCGGTTTGGTGCTACTAGAGCCAGTGAAGAAAACCAAAGAAGCAGTACCGTTTGATTACCGTAATGCCAATATTTACTTCGTGATGGTCGACCGTTTCAACAATGCCGATACCAGCAATGATAACAGCTATGGTCGCAAGAAAGACGGTAAAGAAGAGGTTGGTACCTTTCACGGTGGTGACCTAAAAGGTGTGATCGAAAAGCTAGATTACATAAAGAGCCTAGGTACAGATGCAATTTGGTTGTCGCCAATCGTTGAGCAAGTACACGGTTTTGTGGGCGGCGGCGATAGCGGCTCATTCCCATTTTACGCTTACCACGGTTACTGGACGCGTGACTTTACCAAGATTGATGAGAACTTCGGTAACGAAGCTGATCTTAAAAAGCTGGTGGAAGAGGCACATAAACGTGGCCTTAAAGTCTTGATGGACGCAGTAATCAACCACACTGGTTACTCAACGTTAGCCGATTTGCAATTTGACGGTATTGAGGTGTTAAAACCAAACGCTGACCTACCTAAGAAATGGGGGGATTGGAAACCAAAAGCGGGCGAAAACTGGCATAGCTACCACCAGAATATTGATTACCAGAGTCCAAACTGGGCGAAATGGTGGGGCGGTGACTGGGTAAGAACAGGTCTACCGGGATACCCAGTTCCGGGCAGCAGTGATATCACCATGTCATTGGCGGGTTTGCCAGACTTTATCACTGAATCAGACAAAGCCGTGAAGCCAGCTCAATGGCTATTGGATAACCCTGGCACTCGCGTTGAGGAGCGTGACAATTACACCGTCTCGGACTACCTAATTGAGTGGCAAACTGATTGGGTGAAACGCTTTGGTATTGATGGTTACCGTGTCGACACGGTGAAGCACGTTGAAGGCGATGTGTGGAAACGCTTGAAAGAAGAGGCATCAAGCAGCCTTGAGCAGTGGCGTAAAGAGAACGGTAAGTCAGGTCAGCCATTCTGGATGATGGGTGAAGTATGGGGACATACCGCTTATCGCAGCCCTTACTTTGACGATGGCTTTGACGCGTTGATTAACTTCGATATGCAGAAGAAATTAGACAAAGGCGCGGCGTGTTTCAGCCAAATGGCAGACACCTACCAAAGTTACGCAGATACTATCGCCAATGAGAAAGACTTCAACCCAGTGAGCTACATGTCTTCTCACGATACGGAGTTGTTCTTCTCTCGCTTCAAAGATTACGGTATGCAGCGTAACGCCGCGAATGCACTGCTTCTGAGCCCTGGTGCTGTTCAGGTTTATTATGGTGATGAAGTTGGTCGTAACATTGGTCCTTACGCGGACGATTTCCACCAAGGCACTCGTTCTGACATGGTATGGAAGCTATCTGATGAGAAGCAAGCGCTGCTCAAACACTGGCAAACTCTTGGTCAGTTCCGTAAAGCGCACCCAGCGATTGGTGCGGGTCAGCATCAAGTAATTGAACAAGAAGGCGCGTACGTGTTCTCTCGCTCGCTTGGCAATGACAAAGTCGTTGTGGCGTTTGTGGGTCGCGACAAGTAGTTAGAACTTCGTTTTAAGCCTAGATAGAAAAAGCCCTTCCTTGAGTTATCAGGGAAGGGCTTTGTTGTATTAGTTCGCCAGTTCTTGGTCGATGACTTTTTCTAGCTCGTCAAACGGCACATAGCCAGGAATGACTTGATCATTAATGATCAACGCGGGCGTGCCGCGTAAACCAAGTTGCGTGAAATACTGATAGTTTTTATCAAGCAACGCCTTGGTCTCTTTGTCGTCGACAAGCTGTGCTTCTGTCCCCGTTTTTCTCGCGATTTGATTTAAGGAACGTGCGTCATGTGCGCCCGGTTTTTTCACCAATAACTCATGCACTTGTTCGTACTTATCTCGCTGGTTTTGCCAAACATTTAATGCGTAACTTGCCGAGTTGTAGCCGTTTTTCTCGTATTGTTCTTTAAAAGAGACATTGAGGTTAAGCACTTTTACCTGCGGATATTCCTTACCAACTTTGACCAGCTCTCCTTCTAAACGTTTACAAAAAGGGCAGCTGTAGTCTGTTACGTTAATAATGGTTAACTCAGGGTTTTCAGCACCAAAAGAGGAATGTTTGCCATCACTTAGATATTGACGAACCTCCTTCAAGGTGTCGCCAAATGACTGTTGATACGCAATGTACTCTTGAAGGTTTTGGTGCAATGAATCAAGAATTTGAGGGTTTTCTTTTAGTATCTGAGTAACTTCCTCTAGCTTTTGTTCTGCGGTCTTTTCTGATGCGAAAGATACGGCAGGTACGATAGCCATCGTTAACGCCAAAAGTGTACGAGTGAATGTCATAATATTTCCTAAAACTTTTAAATTTCGTTGTTTGTTATGTGAAGTGAATAAAATATGTACAAAAGTCAGGCAGAAAGGTCTCTCGCCTTGCTGGCTTTATTCTCTAAACACGCAAAGTTTTAGGTGAACCCGATACTTTTCCGGTATCGGTTCTGTGTATTCCAGATAGCGAATTGCTGTGGTTGTCATCGGCAGCGCCACAATCAAAGCAAACAGAAAAAATGGAATAAGAATATGATCAAACTGATGTTGGTACGCTTGAACCAACTTTTCTGAAAGGTCGCAAGATGGTGATAAATTCACGCTTTCATCTTGCTGACTCTGTATTTGGTGAGCCTTTGGGCAGCTTTTCGAGAAACCAGAATTTTGGCTTAAGCATATCATCACCACCCAAAGCACGAGGGCGAGTGTCCATTTGGCTATTTTATATTGTGAGCGTAACAATGGGTCGTATAGTCCTGTTAATTCTGGTTTATGCCGTTTACATATGACCGGACCATCCTAACCTAAATTTCGTGGCTGAATGTTACTTTCGAGTTAATCGATATTGCCTCAATGCCAAAGTATGAAGTACGTCATGAATGTTGTAGAAAGCAATATTCGTCAGAATCATTTTTTGAGTTGATGAAGAAGTCGTGAGCTATCGACATAGATTAATATACCTAATTGTTAGCACAAATTTTTATTATCTTTCAATTGTGATTGAAATCATAAAACAAAACTTCATAACTGAGTCGCGATAATGTTCGGCAGGCGGATTGATTTTGATCATCTCTCTAGCACATTATTCAGGTGAACATATGTGTTAAGTTCCACATGTGTAGGTAATGTTATGAAAATTCCTGTTCAAACTGAGCGTAAAGTTACACTGGGGTGCTACGTTGCTCTGGCGTTTGCGGTTGTGTTCTTTTCTGGCCTGATGCAATCTAGCGAATGGTACGGTGTATTCGACTTTACAACGCTCAATGGCTCTTTCGGCAAGGTGGCGTATGGTGTCACCGAAACGGCTGACGGTGTGCAAGTTGCAACAACGTCGCTTCGCGGTACTGGTGGTAGCGGTGCTCGTGACGGTTTCATTTTCGCACTTACTTTGATTCCAACTGTTATGTTCGCCTTAGGTATGATCAACGTACTTGAGCACTACGGTGCACTTGAAGCCGCTCGTAAGCTTCTTACTCCTCTTCTACGTCCTCTAATGGGTATCCCTGGTAACTCTGGTCTGGCTTTAATTGCTTCTCTACAAAGTACCGATGCAGGTGCGGCTATGACGCGTCAACTAAAAGATGAAGGTCACCTAACTAAGCGTGAAACGGACGTATTTACCATGTTCCAGTTCACTGCGGGTGCAACCATCGTGAACTTCTTCTCATCGGGTGCGGTATTGTTCACGTTGACGATGGCTGACGGCTCTCTAGCAGTAACTTCTTCTATTGGTTTGGCGGTTGTGGTGATGTTCGCGTTTAAGATCATTGGTGCGAACCTGTTCCGTATCTACCTAAACATGACGGAAGGTAAAGAAGACAAGCAAGACCAAAACAAATCAGAGAACCTAAAAGAGGAGACGGCATAATGGGTGACGTTAAAGCGAAAAAACCAATGGTGACGGATATTTTCGTTGAAGGTGCTAAGAAAGGTTGGGTAATTGCGACTACCTCTACGGTTCCTAACGTATTAATGGCGTTCGTTATCATCAAAGCGCTGCAAATCACTGGTGCGCTGGATCTGATGGGCACTGTGTTTTCTCCAATCATGGCAGTGTTTGGTCTTCCGGGTGAAGCAGCAGCGGTATTGATCGGGGCTTGGATGTCGATGGGCGGCGCGGTTGGCGTAGTGATTACACTGTTTGACCAAGGTATCCTGAACGGCACGCACATTGCGATTCTTGCGCCTGCAATTTACCTAATGGGCTCTCAGGTTCAGTACATGGGTCGAATTATGGGACCTATCGGTACTGAAGGTCGTTATATCCCAATTATGATTGCGATTTCCGTATTGAACGCATTTGGCGCAATGCTAGTGATGAATCTGTTTGTCTAGGAGTGAGTCATGCAATTCTCTCTAAATGAATATCTAGAAGAGCTACGTCCGCTGATTAATGTGGATTGTGGCACTTACACGACTGATGGTATCGAGTTTATCGCTTCTCAATTTGAAGAGAAGTACCAAGCGATGTCAGGTTGGAGCGTAAAACGCATCGACTGTGGCAGAGCGGGCATCGGTCTTGAAGTTCGAAACAAGCCGGAAGCTGAGCAAATCGACGTAATGCTGATTGGTCACATGGATACCGTGTTCCCTGTGGGTACTGCTGAGCTTCGTCCAATGTCTCAAGATGCAGAGAAAGCCTACGGTCCGGGCGTCTCGGACATGAAATCTGGCTTGCTGAACATCGTATACGCGATGCGCAATCTGGACCAAGCGGTGTTGGATAAGTTGTCTATCGCTATCTGCATGAACCCAGATGAAGAGACGGGCTCTCTGGACTCTGTGGATTGGATTCAATCAGTTGCGAAAAACGCTAAGAATGTGCTGGTTGCGGAAGCCGCACGTGCAGACGGTGGTTTAGTGAAAGCGCGCAAAGGCATGGCTCGCTACAAAATGACCTTTAATGGCGTTGCTGCTCACGCAGGTAACGAGCCAGAAAACGGCCGCAGCGCAATCACTGAGATGGCGAATTGGATTCTGGCTGTCAATGCAATGACCAACTTTGAATCTGGTACTACGCTGAACGTCGGCATTGTTTCTGGCGGCAACGGTGCGAACATCGTCCCGGAGCACGCGGAAGCGATCGTGGATGTGCGTTTCTGGAGCAACGAAGAATACGATGATGTCGACAGCAAGCTAAACGGCATGCTGGAAACACCATTCGTTGATGGTGTGAGTATCGAGTTGGTTCGTGAAGCTTACAAACCTTCTATGGTGCCAAGTGCGCAAACGGAAAGCCTGATGGCATTAGTTGAAGAAGCCGCAAGTGAACTGGCTATCGACATCAACTGGAAAGAAGTGGGTGGCGGCTCTGATGCAAACAACACGGCGATTCTAGGCGTTCCAACTTTGGATGGTCTAGGACCTATCGGTGCGGGCTTCCACAGCGATCAAGAGTACTTGTTGCTTGAGTCTATCGAACCACGTATCAAAATGCTGATGCGTGTATTGGAGAAGATTGCTCAATAGGGCATTCTGCTTTTAAAGCTTGGTTCCCAAAGCTTTTGGCTTCAACCTTTTGGTTTGCAAGACTTTTTTCCAATGCAATAATCCCCGGACTTCGGTTTGGGGATTTTTCTATCTGTGTTTCACTTTACTATCATTTCTTGTTATTAATCTTGCGTTCAGGTTCGATTAATTAATATGTTGGACATAGTCATAAATTTCGGAGGCAACGATGACCACAACAATGTCTGTAAAATCGGCGCCGAAAGACGCCAAAGATCAAACGATGCAAGCGCCAGATGAGAAAACATTCTGGCGAAAAATGAAAGGGTCGGTTAAGAAAGCGGGTGAAGAAATTGCCGTAATGGGCATTAAATCATGGCTCGCGATGACAGATTCTAACACCTCTGTTCGCCATAAGGCGATTTTAGGTGGTGCGCTGGCATACTTTGTCCTACCAACAGATATGGTGCCAGACGTACTCGCTGGCGTCGGTTTTACCGATGACATGGCAGCACTTACCTTAGCCGCGAACTCAGTCGGTAATGCCATCACCGACGAGCATGAAGAACAAGCGAGAGAAAAGCTGAATTCGATGGCGGATTAGAAAGAGTATTTCTAGACGCGGAGAAAACAAAAGCCCCGATGTTTCCATCGGGGCTTTCTTTTAGACAGGACTATATAATTTCAGAATGGTAATCGTAGAACGATTTAGGCGTCAGCGCGTTTAAGATGCACTTCTTCTTCGGCTACGCCTGCCATTGGGTCGTTGAAGCGAGCTTCATCCAATGCACCCTCTGATTTTGCAACGATGACGGTTACAGCACTGTCACCAGTGATATTTACCGCGGTACGAATCATATCAAGAAGACGGTCAACACCCATGATGAGCGCGATACCTTCAAGCGGCAGACCAACTTGGTTCAATACCATAGCAAGCATGACAAGACCCACACCAGGAACACCTGCGGTACCGATAGACGCCAGAGTTGCCGTCATGATAACCATTAGGTAATCGCCCATAGTTAAATCAATATTGAAAGCTTGAGCAATAAACGCAGTTGCTACGCCCTGCATGATCGCCGTACCGTCCATGTTCACGGTTGCACCAAGCGGTACTGTGAACGATGATACACGGTTCTCAACACCCATGCGGTGCTTTGCTGTTTCCATTGTCACTGGAATCGTCGCGTTTGATGATGCGGTCGAGAAAGCAAACATGATCGCGTCTTCCATCTTACGCAGGAACGTAATTGGATTTAGACCAGTGAAACCTTTTAACATTAAGCTGTAAGTGACTAGGCCGTGCAGGACAAGCGTCCCCGCCAGTACTAAGAAGTACTCTGCCAGATTGACGATTGCGCCCAGACCAAGACCAGTAAATAGCTTCGCCATTAAGAAGAACACACCATAAGGCGCCAAGTTCATCAAAATCGCGACCAGTTTCATGATCACTTCATTCAGATCAGCGAAGAACGCTGCAATACGTTCACCAGGTTTGCCTGCTGCGCTGATCGCGATACCAAATAGTACCGCGAACACAATAACTTGCAGGGTTTTACCTTCAGCCATCGCACTGATAGGGTTGGTTGGGAACATATCGATGATCACCTGACCCAAAGATGGTGCTTCTGCTGATTTGAATGAACTTGCTGCGGTTAGGTCAGCGCCAGCACCTGGCTGGAACAGAGTACCCATAGTTAGAGCAAGCGTAATCGCGATAGCCGTTGTTGTAACGTAGAAAGCGAGGGTTTTACCACCCATGCGACCCAGTGTAGAAAGGTCTTTGAGAGAGCTAGTACCACAAACTAACGAAACAAATACTAGCGGTACAACAAGCATTTTTAAGCTGGCAACGAAGATCTGTCCACCAACTTCGAATAATCCATTAACAATGTATGCGTCGACAAATCCGTTGTCGGCAAAAAGTGTGCGAATTGCAAATCCTGTCAAGATACCCGCAACCATACCTAAAATTACGCGGCTGGTAAGCGACATCGGTTTCTTGGTATTCATGAGAACACTCCTTATAGTTATGCACCTTGAGTTCACTTCAAAGCGGCGAGCAGATTAGCAGCGGAGTGAGAAAATACGAAAGAATAATCCTCTAAATGGTTAATAGATGTGAACTTTATCACTAATAAAAATGGGACTTTAACCAAATATTAACGAATTGCCTGGATAAAAAGTTTGTATTTTAACACTTTTATCGAATATACAACCGATAACAAAGAGGATTTACAATAAATTCTAATAAGAGATAGAGTGCATACTCTCTTTGAGTGGATGCATTTCTGCATAACTATTTAAGTTATATTCAGGCTAGCGGTCGCTTCTTTAGGGATACTTTAGTATTGAGTGTTCATCAGAGCCAACGAACCCTTTATGCTTTCATATTTGTCAACTCAATGATGGTTGGCAAGTGTAGTTAGTTGGAGGTGATCCCAGCTCCAATAACTTTGACGGGTATTCTTAATCCCTCCAACCCAATAGCATTGTTTCGCTCGTATTAAGCCTTCCAAACACTGCTTGCCAGCCTCAGTGATACGGACGCTTTGTTCCCACCAGTGCCTTTCACGTGATTCAATCGTGATCAACGGTGTTTGACACTGTGCTAGAGGGAGGAGTAACGCGTAAAACATCACGTCTCCTAGGTAAGGAAGAGGTTCTAGTTGTTGATATTGCTCAAACCAATCTTTGATGGGAATTGAACGATTTTGTGAGCTCAAGACCTTTAGTGCGAGGTGTTGTGTCAAGCTCAATCCAGTTTGTGAATTAGGTAACTCTTGCAAATGGCGTTTAAGCACGTTGAATATATTGGGCAAGCAATCCAGGTTATGCTGCTGAATCAAATTAACTATGGAAATAGGTGTCGGTGATGTAATAGCGTGCCAACACCGTTTAGCCTGACTGAATAATTTTGCTGTCACAGGTTTACGGTATCGCCAACAAGAACGAATAGCTTCTTCAGGCAACTGCCCAAAGCCGATGAATCGTTCAGTGCCCGGGAACTGGTTCAACTCAATGATCTCTATCACTTTATTCTCTACATTCTCTAACTGTGTTAGAGCACGAATTAGCATCAATTGATCATAACTGTCATGTTCGACCCAAAAGACGATTCGTTCAAATACATCACTTTGCAACAGATCGAGGTTTGATTGTTCCAATGTGACTATATCTTGAACCGAGTCTTCACGTTTCATCACAGGCAGCAGAGTCTCTACGACATATTGGGCACGAATGGCAAGGAAGTTCTGTGGTGTTGCTGGTATGGGGCCAATACAAAGCGGATCGATCAGGGCTAAAAATGTCCCTTCAAATCCGCTGGCTTTAAGTTGTTGTTGAATGTCGTGGCCACAACGAACGTGTAGCGTTTTTACTTTTGCATCTAGGGGCGGTTTTTGTTCTTTGATGGCTAGTTTGTGCGCTTCTAGCTCTTCGACATGAGCTTTTAGTTTACTCCAACTGGATAAGCCCAGTTCTCTTGCGAGTGCATGTTGAACGTCAGCCAATTGAATTGTATTGGGAGCCAAAGATTCTGGTTTGGAGTGAAATCGCTTAACTAACTCCAACGTGGCGTCATCGTATAGGCGGATAGCTTTGAGCCTTTTTTTAGCAATGGATTTTTGCTGATTGATATTGATCGAGAAGCTATTTGTAGAGTTCATATTTCACCTTTCTTATTTCTTCCACACTCGCCTAAATAGAAGCTAAAAAGAAGGTAAAAACAGATTGTGCCTGCTAAACCAAGCAGGTGAGGATATTGCCGTGAACCGAGTTCTTTCCGCGAGTGTTGGGTGCTTTAGGCATGAGCAGAGTGATAGTAGGTGGTCGCTATCCTTCGTGCAACCTTTTGTGAGAGTGTAGCGTCACAAAATGGCCGTTTCTCTATGTTTAGGGAGAATCAATAGGCGATAACACTAGCGATTCAACTCAATACCACTGTTGCTAGACTCGAGTTTCTACACTTTTGAGTAAAATACGATAAAGCGCTTGAGTCGCAGGACCACTTTTGGCTCCTTTGGGCAAAGTGAGGTGCAGCGCAACTTGATATTGATGGGAGTGTTCGAGCTCCAATACTTTAATTTTATCGCTCTTTCGGGCTGAGACTAAGTGCGCTGGTAGCCGACAAAACCCAACGCCTTGCTCTACGGCGTGAAAAGCGTGGTCGAAGTTATCGACGGTAATACGCTGACGTGCGCGTAACCAACCCACATCTCTTTTCGTTTTGTCTGAATCACCTAAGTCACGGATGACAATTTGGCTGGTGGTTGCAAAATCGTCGATGGAAACATGCGGCTTTTTAGCGAGTGGATGGTGTGCTGCGATTACAGGCAGCATGGTTGTTACGCCAAATGCTTCGGCAGGGTAGTTGGTTATCGGTAAGTTGATGATTGCGATGTCAGCGAGCTCATTTACGACCATTTCGGTTGTTTTGCTCAGTGACGTTTCAACCACTTGAACGGAGGTCGTGTTGTTGTCCTCCAAAAATTGACTGAGTGGTGCATAAAGCCAACAAGGGTCACAAAGATGATCTACTGCGACCGTGATTTGAGATTCCACCCCACTTTTTAACTGCTCGCTGATGACTTCTAGTTCCCGCGCTTGTTCAAGCATGGATTGTGCACGACGCAGTATGGTTTTGCCGTGCTCTGTCAAACCCGCTTTGCGCCCTCGTACTTCGATAAGTTGAATACCAAGTTGGTCTTCTAACTTCCTCACCGAGTAGATCAATGTAGTATGGCTCTTGTTGAGCAGTAAAGCTGCGGATTGAATGCTGCCTTCTTGATTAATCGCTTGTAGCGTTTGCCATTGTTCTAAGGTCGTTTTTAGTCTCATGAGTCAATTTTTTAGACAGTTAATGGCGAAATTATGAACTTTTCTGTCAGTTTTATAAAGGTAATAATCTTGTCATCGAAAACGAGTCAATAAGAAGAGGAGACTCAAGATGGCGAAATTATTGCAAGTTGATTTTGAATTTCATGGTCCGTTTGGTGACGAGATGTCGAATGCTCTGGTCGACTTAGCTAAGTCGATTAACCAAGAGCCGGGCATGATTTGGAAAATCTGGACGGAAAGCGAAAAAGACAAACTCGGTGGTGGTATCTATCTTTTTGAAGATGAAGCCACGGCGCAAGCTTATCTCGAAATGCATGCCGCACGCTTACGAAAAATGGGCGTAGTCGAAGTACGAGGTCAAATTTTCGATATCAATGTGCCGTTAACGACGCTCAATCAAGGGCCTATTAGAGGATAAGGAGATGATGACCAACCGCACTTTTCTAACCGTTCATGGTGTCGTATATACGGTATTCGCTTTTGCGTTGTTTTTTGTACCAACCATAATGTGGCCGATGTATGGAGTACAAATTAACGACCAGTACGCGCTGTTTTTATCGCAGCATACTTCGATCTTTTTAGGTGGAATCGCAGCGGTGAGTTTGATGTTACGTAATGTGGAATCAGGGCATACTGCGAAACAGCTGTTTAAAGCATTATTGATTACTAATGGCTTAGGGGCAGTGATTACTACCTATGCCGGCATTATCGGAGTATTTGTCGGTTTTGGTTGGAGTGACCCAATATTCTTTGTCTTGCTTAGTTTGATTACGTACAAGCAACTAAGAGTGCAATAGAAAAAGCCCTGCTGTTTCTAGCAGGGCTTTGTCATATTTGGTTTAATTAGCGATCTAAATTCAAGTTATGATTCGCTTTTGTACGCGTAGTTATAGTAGCCGTATCCATAGCCGTATGAGTTAGATGCTTTTTTCTCAACTGCATTGAGAATCACACCTTTAACTTCAACGCCTGATTGCTCGAAGCGACCTTGCGCGACTTCAATCTCCTTCAAAGTCGTTTGATCAAAACGAGCGACCATCAGAGTTGTTCCTGCAAGCGCGCCAACAATGCTTGGGTCGGTAACTGCGAGTACAGGCGGCGTATCGATGATGACTAGATCGTATTGTGCAGACATCTCGTCAACAAAGCTCTTGAAGCGAGGGTGCATAAGAAGTTCTGACGGATTTGGTGGTACTTGGCCGCGAGTCACAACATCTAAATTATCAATGGATGTAGATTTAATGATGTTGCTAAGGGATGTCTTACCGCTCAAGTAATCAGAAAGACCGTTGTCCCAGCGTAGACCGAAGCATTGCTGCAAATAACCTTTACGCATATCCGCATCAATAAGCAGCACTTTCTGACCGGTTTTCGCAGCGACGGCCGCAAAGTTGGTCGATACAAATGTTTTGCCGATAGATGGTGCAGGACCTGAAATCATAAGAACGTTATTCTTCGCTTCCATCATTGCAAAGTGCAAGCTAGTGCGAAGACTACGTAGAGCCTCAATGGAAAGATCGGCTGGGTTAGCTTCCGCTAGAAGGACTAGCTCATTGTTGCTGCCTTTGTTGCGCTTAAGCTTGTTTGCAAATTCCAGTTGTTGAATAGATTTTGGAACGCTTGCGTAAACTGGCATGCCAATCTGTTCAATTTGATCTGGTGTTTCCACACCACGGTGGAATGCTGCACGAATTAATACGAAAGCCACGCCTGCCATACCGCCAAGCAGTGTTGCTAGCACAACGATAAGCGCTTTTTTCGGCTTGATTGGCTTAGAGAAAGATTGAGCGTTATCTAAGATTCGAACGTTGCCAACTGTTCCGGCTTTAATAATGTTGAGCTCTTGAACCTTGTTCAATAGTTGGATGTAGATTTGTTGGTTTACTTCTACATCGCGTGTCATACGTAGAACTTCACGCTGTGTTTTCGGTAACTTTTGAACTTGTTTATTAAGACGTTCTTTCTCTTTTAGTAGTGTTTCACGTTTATCAAGTAGCGACTTATAAGCTGGGTGATCCTGTGTGAAGCGTTGGCTGATCTCACTTTCTTTGAATGTAAGCTCATTTAGCTGTGCTTCTAACTCAACCATTACTTTCAGCGTTGACTGAGCTTCAAGGCCTAAATCGATAGATTCATTTTCTTGACGGAACCGATTTAAAACGTCTTCAGAAGCGGTCAGTTTTGTTTTGATGTCTGGGAGGTGACCTTTCAAGAACTCGAGGCTTTGCTCTGCCTCTGCAGAATTTCTTTGAACGTTTTGTAAGAAGTAGTTTTGGCTAATGTCGTTCAAGATATCTTGAATCTTAGCGCGGTCTTCACCAGAGAAGCTTAAAGATATAATCCCGGTTTGCTTACCACGTTCGCTAATCGATAAGTTTTCTTGAAGTTTATTAATTGCATCTAATTTACTGATTTTGCTGACCGTGAATGAGTCACCAGTTTGAGCCACAAGTTCAGTCGCCAAAAACTGGTATCCATTCTTCTCAAGCAGTTCACCAACTTTACCTTCTAGAATGACGTTATTGTCATCTTCTAAGAGCCTGAACGTCTGTTTTTCAGAATCAATAACTTCAAGAGTTAAAGGAACGCCAACTGCGTAAGAAGGAGCATTAAATCGTGAAACGCTCAGACTGATTTGCTCACCTTGTAGTCGAGCTAGGCCTTTACCAATAATTGGCATGTAGTTTGGAGAAACGACAGTCGTTAAGTTGAACTTATCAACAGTACCGCCCAAGATCATACGAGATTTGATGATCTCTATTTCTGTTGTCGCTGATGATTCTGCTGAAAACAGCTCTCCCATATCACCAACCATCGCTGAAATACCACCTGAACTCTTACTTTCGATTTGGATAAGAGCGTCAGCTTTATAGATAGGTGTTGATAGAATGGCAACGCCGACGCCTATAATTGAAAATAGGACTACGGTACATAGAATGAGCCATTTGGCATCGAGAATGATCCCAAATAACTTTCCCAAATCGATCTCATCGTCGGCTTGACGTGATTGCTTAATAGTTTGTGTTGTCATTACTTTAACTTCTTAAATACCTTGCCATTGGCGTTTATTTAGCCTTGCGGCTTATAGTTTTTGAGACCACGCTTTTGCTGCTTTTTCTATAAGCGTATATGCATGTTCGAAAGCTTCTCTACTTTGTCTGTATGGATCAGGGATGCTTTTTTCATTTATCCACTGTCCAAACAGCATCGTTTTACCTCGTGCCTCAGGAGCGATTTTGGTTAAGGCTTCTAAATGACCTTTTTCCATAACCAATATCAGATCGTATTGAGCGCAAAGCTCAGGTGTTAATTGTCGTGCTTCGTGTCCATCTAAGCTTACGCCATGTTCGTTCGCGATAGTGGTTGCCATCTCGTCAGCAGCTTTTCCCGTTAGATGGCTCTTATCTACTGCGATTCCTGCTGATGCGACATGTTTGTTTGGTAGTAAAGACTGCAAAAGCCGCTCTCCTGTTGGAGAGCGGCAAATATTACCGACACAGACGACAAGAATATTAGAAAACAAATGCTTACCCTACTTTAAGTTGTATGCTTATGATCTCAACTGAATTGCTGGCTTCTTTATATTGCGCAATTGAGCTGAGTAGCTATCGATTACGTGCCGCAAGAGATAATTTTCTTGCGGCACGTTGTTTTACGGCCAAGTGCGTACTCGTAGTACACCTTCAGTTAGTTCATTAAAGCCGGAAATGGTTGGAACGAGCTGAGCAATCACACGATTCCAACGACTAACAGGTGCAGCCGTCACATAGACTATGTCGTAAGGGTTGAGATCAAACTCAGTACCAATCACCAAAGCAGAAGCGTCAGAAACATCTAGCTGATAAATGTCCGCCATTTTAGCTTCTTCTTTTGAACGTCTGATGACAAACACACCGGTAGCATCTGCGGAGATTTCACTGATACCACCAACGCTGCTAAGAGCCTCAGTAAGGCTCATGCCGCTACGATCAATTTTGAGTAATTTCGGGTCGTTAACCTCGCCCATAACAAATACTTTTTGCGCATCGTTTCGAGGAATATGAACAATATCGCCAGGCTTTAGAAGGCGGTTTTGAGTTAAATCGCCTTGTTGCATCAGAGCATACAAAGAGACGTTTTCAACAACGCCATTGCGTGTCAGTGTCGCATTACGCCAATCAGCCTCGGCAGCCAGTCCGCCAGCTCTATTCACAGCATCTAGAAGTGTAAGGGGGATGTTTGTAATTGGTTGTTGTCCTGGCTTGTTAACTTCGCCAGTTACATAAGTCTTTTTAGAGCGAAATGCCGCAACGCTTACATCGACCTGTGGGCTCTCAATGTATTTTGCAAGGCGGCTTGCAATGTCTGCACGAATCTGACGTACGTTTTTGCCTTCAACATGTACGACACCTATGTAAGGGTAGAAGATCGTGCCATCCGAATGCACCCAGTTACCCGCTTCGGCTGAGCTTCGGTATGAGCCCGCTGGGATCGTTAGCTCTGGGTGATCCCAAATAGTGATATTTAGGATATCGCCAGGTCCTACTTCGTATTCATATTTTGCGATTTCAATATCTAACTCTGGGTTTGGTTTTGAAAAAGGGTCCACTGAATTTAAAGACGTTACGCGCTCCAAAGTTAAGGGATAAACGGTAACCTGAGACTCTATATCACTCGATTCAGTGCTCATGACTGTTTTGTCACTGACCGAAAGGTGGCTACCAGGCAAAGTACACCCTGTAAGAAGGATAGGAAGTACTGATATCCCCAAAAATTTATTAAATGTGTTCATTGGTTTATAACTACCGAAAGAAAGTTTGCCGACTGAAATTGATTCATTCTAATTGAACTGCATTTCATCAATATTGATGAAATGCAGTTTTAAGCCTTTAGAAAGCGAGTCCATTCAGAATTATTTGTGTAATAAACACTCCAAATGGCTGCTAGCGACTTAGAGCTCTTAGTTTCATTAATGAAGGTGTGAAAATCCGACCCACAAAAAATAGTCAACTATTATCCATCTGGTTGCAATAAAGGCAACAAGTTACTTGAAAAAATACTGACGAATACATGACAAAATTGTGTCTATTTAACGTTATTGAGATGAATGCATGATTTTGCACAAGCAAACAGGCAGTAATGTGAAAAAACTCATGCCAAAGTTGTATGCATCCTATTTACACTATATGCAACTGCCGTTATGCTTCGTGTTGCGGTCGGATATAACAACAAATATTGGAGCTAATTTTGAAAATCAAACTTTTAACGGCAAGTGTGGCTGCTGTTCTACTAGTAGCAGGTTGTGGTAGTGACAGCGATCCTGAGGTAAAAACATACTCAGTACAGGCTTATGACCCAGCTGTTATCGGCATGGAAGTATCTTATGACTGTGGTGGAGACTTAAAAGGTCAGGCTGATGAGCTAACAACAAACTATGAAGGCATGGTTGGTAAAGCTCGCATTAGCCATATCGACGTAGTGAGTGCACCAGGTGAATGTACTTTCACATTGAAGCATACTGATAAGAGTGTAGATGCATCTAACGGAAAACCTATTACGTCTGATTACAAGATTCCTAAAGGTCTTGCCCAAGCTGACTCTTTAGTTACAGGTTCTCCATTTACAACGTTGGTAGCTAACTCTCTAGATGACGGAGAGGTATACTCATCAGATACTGCTGAAAAAGTATTTGCCAATTTAGGTATCGATATCAATGCAAGTGGTAAAACAGTTGACGAAATCCTTCGTGATACAGAGTCTGTAGTTGCTAACCTTCAAAGTGAAGGCGGCAATAGTGAACTTGCTACGAAGCTAGTTGCTACGGCAAATATCGTGTCTGATATCATTAAAGCGAACCCAACAGCTGCACCTGAAGCCGTGGCTGTAGCTGCAAAATCAATGGCAGAAGAAGTGATTGCGAAATACCCGCATTACCCTAAAGCAGGCGCGGATTCTGAAGAAGTGATTTACGTAGAAATCTCTGAAGAAGATACGAAGAACGTTGTTGAGCAGGTTGAAAAAGACATTGCTGCAGGTAAGCCTGTAGACCAAATCAAACCTACCGTTCCACCAGTTCCAGATGCGAAGCCTGGTAAGCCAGTTGATCCGGTTGCTCCACCATCAGGCGGTTCAGGCGGTAACTAAGCAAGTTTTTGCTGATAAATTCTAAAGGCCTCTTCAGAGGCCTTTTTTGATCCTATCGTATTGTAGTCATCACCTTTTAGTGAGCCCTTTTCTGTTTAAGTAAGGCAGGATGTGCGGACGTGATTCGCTAGCCAGTTTACTGGTGACTTCTTGTGACCAAGTACTCTGTTTTTGATTGCTCGAACGGTTTGCATAGTAGTTTTGCATAGTTTGGTCATACGTCTGAATATCATCCAAGCTTAGGTCTTGATACTGATTTTCATGCACCACGACATGCTTAGGTAGGCGAGGTTTTACTTCAGGGGCTTGATCTGGATGACCAAGACACATACCAAATAAAATGGCGGTATTTTTAGGTAAACCTAATAATTCGTCTACTTTTTGGGCATTGTTTCGTAAACCACCAATATACACACCTCCTAGTCCCATCGACTCCGCCGCAAGCAAGCAATTTTGTGCCATGATGCCCGAGTCTACAGCGCCTATTAGCGTTAACTCGGTAAAATCAGCTTGAACATCTGGGTTGATACTGGCGTGGCGTTGGTAATCAATGCAAAACACCAAAAACTCAGCCGCGCTTTCAACGTACCCTTGATTTCCGGCATATTGAGCTAATAGCGTACGTTTTTCTTTGTCGGTCACGCGAATAATTGAAACGACTTGCAACATGCTTGATGAGGACGCCGCAAGGCCGGCTTGAAGAATGGCATCTAATTGTTCGCTCTCAATCGGTTGTGAGGTGAATTTTCGAATTGAGCGGTGATTGAGAATTGTTTGAATCGTGCTGTTCATGGTGACTTAACATCCCCTGTTACGTTAAAGGCTGAAGACTCACCTTAGCGACATTTGATGAGTCGGTAAACTATCTCAAAAGAAAAACAATGCTTGGCGCATAAGTGTGAAGACGATTCGAGATTACACCACTCGTTCTGTTTGAGAGCGTATATACTGTTTTTAGAATCAATAATTTAAATGCAGTGGAAAATATGAAAGAACTCATTGTTCATACAGTTACGGTGTTTATGGGCTTCTTTGCCATCATGAACCCTATCGCCAATATTCCCATCTTTTTGAGTTTAACTGCTGATGAAGATAAAGAAACCATCCGTTCCATTGCGCTCCGCTCGGTTTTTATTGCATTTATTATCATCGCGATATTTTCTATTGCCGGTAAGTTAATTTTTGATTTGTTTGGTATCACGCTTTATGCATTGCGAATAACAGGCGGTATTTTGGTGTTTTTGATAGGTTTTAACATGCTTCAAGGTGATTCGACGCATCAGAAAACCAAAGAGAAGGCGTATTCACCAGCTCAGCAACGGGCGGCATTGAGTATTGCAGTGTCTCCACTGGCGATGCCAATATTAGCTGGGCCTGGAACGATTGCTACCGCGATGAACTTTGCGACAGCGGGTGGTTTCGATCAAACCATTATTACTATCGTTTCTTTCGCTGTCCTCTGTGTGATCACCTATGTACTGTTTTTATTTGGAGACAAATTGGTCAAAGCGGTTGGACCAAGTGCTCTAAATGTTGTGACTAAAATGATGGGCTTAATTCTAGCGGTTATTGGTACTCAAATGTTCATTGATGGCGCGGGCGAAGCCTATAAAACGGTTTTCTCCTAGATTTCTCTTAGACCTTGCCACCTTGGTTAAGCCCGCAATTACATTTCTAACGGGTACGGATTTTTTTGAACTTTAGTTTTCATTTTCTAAGAGAGAAATAAATAGACTTCACCTATTTCAATAATAAGAATATTCAATTGTTGTGATTGCACGAATTTCATTACTCTTTTGGCAAGGAGAATGGGGGAAATATGGCAACAAAAGCAATTGTAGTAGAAGGTGGCGCGATGCGAGGCGTCTTCGCAAGCGGAGTGTTAGATGCGTTTTTAGAGCAGAGTTATAAACCGTTTGATTTTGCAATCGGTGTATCTGCTGGTGCATCAAATTTGATTGGGTATTTGACCGACTACCCGCATCGCAGTATTAACGTCATTACTAAGCTGGCCACAAGCAAACGCTTTTTTGACCCGACTCGCTTCGTTAAAGGTGGAGACCTCATCGATGTGAAGTGGTTGTTTGAAGAATCTAATCGCTTGTATCCCGTCGATGAAAATAAACTGTTTAATGGCGTTCCTTTTCTCGCAGCGACAACAAATGTAGATACAGGGCAAGCAGATTACTATCGCGTGACACGTGATAATTTTCACCATGCGATTGAAGCGACAACAGCATTACCGATTGCCTACAAGCATACCCCTTGTTTTTCTGGTGGTTGTTATACCGATGGTGGGGTCGCTGATTCTATCCCAGTGCGTGAGGCTTATCGTCGAGGGGCTCGCGACATAACCGTAGTACTTTCTCACCCGCTGAATTATGCCAAAAAACCAGTTAAGACCACATGGCTGATGAAGAAACTGTTTGCGGAGCACCCCAAAATGGCGGATGCGATGTTAAGACGTGCAGATAACTATAATCAATCATTAGAGTTTATTCGTAACCCTCCACCAGGAACACATGTTAGGGTGATTGCCCCACCAGATAATTTTCATGTTCAGCGCTTATCAATGCGACAATCCGTTTTACTAGAAGGGTATGAAATGGGGCTGATTGAGGGGCGAGCGCATCTCACTAGTTTATCTGGTGTTTATGGTTTAGACCGGGAAAATTGTCATTTTTGCGTTTGATTATAAAAGAGCCTCATAGTGAGGCTCTTTTTACTTAACGTTCGAAGGGTGATTTAGTTGACTTTATCCCAAGCCATCTCCCAGTGTGAACCTATTCCAGGCTCGTAATGGTTTGCGCTTTCTTTCCACTGCATACAGTAACCAGAGTATGGGAAAGGTTTACATTGATAAATGCCCCCGTCGCTGGCAAGCACTTTTGTGCCCGCCGTGTAGCTAGATAGTCCTTCAGGGAAGACAAAATCGTACTCATCAGATGGTGGTGGAGTAACTGACTCTTCTTTTAAGTGAAAGTCGAGTGTTTGCTGATCCACCAAGTTGCCATCTTTATCCTTAATACGTGTTACGAGCATATGGTGACCCGGCTCCGATTTACTTAAAGCGAGCGATATCGCCTCTACCGAGCCGTCTTTCATTTCGTTTGCCCAACTTGCAAGTGGTTCGCGATGGTGATTGTAAACGGTGAGTTCTGCATTTAAATCGCCTTCAGCAGTTAGTGTCAGATCCAACGTTGTCGGTGTTGACTCAATGATATACTCGTCTGCTAAGCCATCTACTGTGAGTGAGTATTCTGGGACAGGAGTTTCAATGTTATAGCCGATCTCTACTCGCTCAAGGCCGCTATTTGCTTGCAGATACACCGGATTAGTACCATAAACAGGAGTGAATTTATCCTCTGCATACTGCCCGGCTTGCAGTTTTGCTTGTTCTTGGTTTAGCTTAGTCGCGAGTGCGTAAGACCAGTTTTTCGCTTGGCCCATTGCTGCATCGGTAATTTCTAGTTCAGTTCTATACGCCAAGTTTTCACCTGCTTGATCAAATACGCGTGTATAAACCGAATCCCCAATATTTAAATCCATTGTAGGAATAATTTGACCGCCTTGCTTCCAATCTGGAATAACGGGACTGTCACCATCAAATTTCACATCGATCACGTTATAAAATGAGGCTGCAGTGTCGCCAACATCCCATACTGCCAGGATGACATGGTATCCCTCGCGAGTAGGCACATTACATTGATGGCTTACCTGTTTCGGGGGTTGAACCATATTGCCGTCGACGACACAGAAAGGAGTTAGATCAAAAGAGTCTCGTGATAGTGAAGCGTTTGGGTTCCAATCAGGCTTGGTGATGTAATATTTCCAGTCGCGCGTCACGTGGTTAGCGGTAAATGTCCATTCAAAAGTTTGTGTACCTGCTTGAATAGTGCGTTTTACCCAACGGTCGGCAGTTTGCTCATCAAGGGCAGCTGCTAAAGCGGTTTCGGCACTCGCTATTTTACCATCGCGAGGCCCTGTTTCGGGAAAGCCATCAGGGCCTTCAACGCTTTGCGGTTCATATTGAATCGCACCGCAGTTATTATTTTTTTCGTTAGTATCTGGCGTTGGATACTTACATAGTGCCGAGCGACTTGCAGCGACACCACCATTGGTTTCTGATACATAACCGTGAGCCGCAGCACCTGAGCTAATGCTTGCAAGTGCTAACGCGAGTACGGATTTGGTTGGAAATGATTTCATCACATGTCCTCTGTTATGGCTGACAAACTAGTGTCACACCCCGGCGCATGCTGAGCATAAAGCAACGCTACAGAAATTGGACTTCTGTAACACTGCGTCATGGTAACCCCGCTATCATGAGCATTCTTTTAGATTTTTAAATGCTGACAGACCGGAAGCTTTGCGTCCCACCCTTTCGAATGGTTTGCCGAAATGTGATTGAGCAGCCAAAATTTAGCTTAAGAATTTACATGTGGAAAAGTAAACGTCACTGACATGGAATCCTGTTCTCAAATTGAAAGATAACGATATCTTAACCTCGTCAATATTGTGCAGTGTTGTCTTGCAAGATATTGATTTTAATTTTGTTTTTATCTTTTTTATAGTCATCGTGAATGAGTGGGGGTTTGTTGGGGATAAGTGGAGAGGAATCGTGCTAAGGGTGGAAGAAGTTCTGTCTAAAGGGCGGAGTGTACCGCCCTTTGAATGGTGTTATTTCGGCATGATGACAGTATCAATCACGTGAATGACACCGTTTTTAGCTTTCACATCGGTTGCAATGACATTTGCATCGTTAACCATGACTTTATCGCCCATGGTTTTAATCATCACATCTTGCCCCTGAACCGTAGTCGCTTTGTCTAGCTTAACAACATCGGCAGCCATCACTTTCCCTGGGACGACGTGATAAGTCAAAACAGATACTAACTTGTCTTTGTTTTCCGGCATTAAGAGCATGTCGACTGTGCCGTCTGGCAGTTTTGCAAAAGCGTCATCCGTTGGTGCAAAAACAGTAAATGGGCCTTCCCCTTTGAGAGTGTCAACCAAGCCCGCTGCTTTTACCGCAGCAACAAGCGTATTGAAAGAGCCGTTTTCAGCGGCAACGTCGACAATATCGGCTTTCATCATGCCATGCTCATGAGCCTTGACGGGAAGCATAAAAGATAACGTCGCCATCAGTGTCGCCGCGATAACTAAGATACGTTTGAACATAATGTGTTCCTTACTAGTTGAGGGTACAACGGGTTCCCTGGAGTGTGTTTGCATTTGTACGCATTGTGATTGAGAGATGATCATCGCGTCCTACTTTCTTTTGAGGGTCTAACATGTCGCGCAAGAATTCGTCTGCCTTCTTGTTTCACATCGGCTCGTTTCCGCCACGTCCATAAGCGCTCTCTTGCTGCCTTAGCTGCGTTGTCTGGTGTGATAATAGGTGCAAGGTAACGGCTATCTGGCTGCAACTGATACATGACAGCTTCCATCTGGGTCATTGTCCAAGGCTCGAATAAAAGAGGGGGAGGAACCATTTGCAATTCAGGTACCCACTTGTAGATGAACGTGCCGTCAGGATCATGTTCTTGGGCTTGCTTGATCGGATTATAAATACGGATTGTGTTAGTCCCGGTTACTCCTGCTTGCATTTGGAATTGTGGGTAATGAATTCCGGGCTCAAAGTCGAGAAACAGTTGCGCTAAATGCGTTACACCTACTCGCCAATTCATGTTCATGTGGTGAGTAAGAAAGCTAACCAGCATGGCACGCATGCGAAAGTTAATGTAACCAGTGTGGTGCAAACAGCGCATGCAGGCATCAATCAAAGGTACGCCAGTATGCCCGGATTTCCATGCTGCTAACTTTTCTTCATCGAAAGTACTACTTTGTTTAATCAATGGTTCGTAAGCCCGATTAACGCAGTAAAACTCCATGTCGTATTCCGATTCGAATTTTTGGATGAAGTGACAGTGCCAATGAAGCCGTGAAGACAATGCAATTAAGCTGCGACGAAACCCAGCGACTTGCCAGTGTTTCAAAAGGTATTGATAAACTTCACGCAAGGATATGTTACCCCAAGCGAGATATGGAGAAAGTCGAGTACAGGCTGTGCGTGAGGCTGTGGGACTAGAAATGCTTCGATAGTAATCACGACCTCGACGATGGAAAAAGTCCTCTAGTGTTTTCCAAGCGAGCCGGCTTCCTCCCGTTTGCATTCCTTTGCATTTTGATAGCCAGGATGATGGTGGCGAAAACGAACAGCCGAGAGCTTCTGCATCCAATGAATGCAATAAGTCGGTTTGGAGCTCAATAGGGCTTATTGAGGCTCTCATGACAGAGTCCCAATGTTTGTCCCAACCTTGCCGGTTTTTTGCACCTCTGATAACAGCACCGTGTTCGAACTCAAACCAGTCGATGTTCTGCTCATACAGCCAAGCGGCAACTTGTTTGTCGCGCTCAAA
The DNA here is from genome assembly GCF_033338635.1 of Vibrio sp. Vb1755. Lineage (NCBI taxonomy): Bacteria > Pseudomonadati > Pseudomonadota > Gammaproteobacteria > Vibrionales > Vibrionaceae > Vibrio > Vibrio sp. Vb1755. Next base: position 239,790 of record NZ_JAWOTA010000003.1, read on the forward strand.
GGTGCAGTTGAGTCCTATTTCTTGGTGAGAAAAAACAGCGTTGATTTGATATTGCGCTTGAATTGATTGGAAACATGCTAAGGCATCGTCAAACAGCACCGTGATTCGATGCCCATACGCTTTGAGCGTTTCATCCATGTCTTGCAGTGATTGCCAAACAAATCGCCAGTGGCGCTCAGAATAGTGTGGGTTGTTCAATAGCAATGGTTCAACAATATACAAAAGCACAGTTGGGTGCTTTGTTGATAATGCTTGAGTTAGTGGTTGATGGTCAGTCAGCCTTAAATCTCGCTTTAACCACACGACATTGATTGTTTGCATCGGAATCCTCTTTGTTTCCGATGTTGTACGCAAGTAAACCGAAGAAATCTCATCCAATGATCGGTTTTATTCTACAAAACGTAGAGGTAACTTTCAGGGAGGTGACACATGGCAATACCATTGAGTAAGTTACAAAAATACTTCTATGTAGACAAATTGGTCATTCATTCGCTTGATCTCGCATTGTACCAGGCATCTGTCGTGATTGATGGAGAAGCGCAATTTATCACTGATGACAACGGTATCTTTTTGAGGGCTCATTCCCTGATCGAGATGCAAAAGAAGTGCAGGAATATCAAAGCAAATAAGCAGGTTCTAGTGCATCAAAGTGCTTATGATGAAATGGTGGGGCTACCCGAAGGCAAAAGAGACAATCAACTAGAGGTATTGGTGAGGGATACAAAATTGTATTGAAAGAGTATTGGTGCGTAGTAAAAGCGAGCCACCTTACGGCAGCTCGCTAAATATAAGGAGAGTTGGGCTTAGTCTTGTTTACGCTGCGCTTCTTTTTGCGCGTACTTAGCGGCACGTCGGGCTTCTCTTTGCTTGGCACTTTCACCACCAACATGCTGCTCGCCTCGCTGCTCTGCAAGAACAACTTGTTTTTCACGCTCGCGGAATCGAGCAATTTGTTCTTCTGAGTGTGTGCCGTGACATTTTGGACAGCTCACGCCTTGCTCGAACAATTCTGACTGTTTGTCTTCTTCAGTGATCGGTAGACGACAAGCGTTACATAAATCGTAATCTGCTTTTTCTAGCTGGTGGTTCACTGCAACACGACCGTCAAATACGTAACAATCGCCTTCCCACATGCTCTCTTCTTGAGGAACTTCTTCAAGATATTTAAGAATGCCGCCTTCTAGGTGGTAGACCTCATCAAAGCCCTGTTCTTTCATGTAAGCCGTTGATTTTTCGCAGCGGATACCACCGGTACAGAACATCGCAACTTTCTTGTGTTTTGCCGGGTCCATGTTTTCTTTTACATAGTCTGGGAATTCACGAAAGGTTTCAGTATTTGGGTTTACAGCGCCTTTGAATGTCCCGATCTCGATTTCGTAATCATTACGTGTATCGACAACAAACACTTCAGGATCAGCAATAAGATCGTTCCACTCTTGAGGTTTCACGTAAGTACCCACTACGTGGCGAGGGTCTATACCTTCAACACCTAATGTTACGATCTCTTTTTTCAGTTTCACTTTGGTGCGATTGAATGGCTGGGTCTCAGAATACGACTCTTTGTATACGGTGCCAGTCAAACGAGGTTCGTTGTTTAGCCACTCCAGTAGCGTATCAATACCTGCACGATCAGATGCAACAGTACCGTTGATACCTTCACTTGCCAGTAGTAATGTTCCGCGAATATGGTGTTTTTCCATCAACGCAAATAATGGCTCGCGTAGCTCTTGATAGTTATTCAGCTCAACAAACTTGTACAGCGCACAAACTACATACTGACTCATGAGGTTTCCTTTAAAAATACAGGTGGTCAACGACCTTAAAATTTTAGCGGCACGAAGTATACCTGACTAAACCAGTCGGAAATACGGACAAATTATACGGATATTATGAGTAGGCGGGGCCTGGCGGTCTTTGATAGGGGGAGCATGTCCGCAGGTGAAGCCGCTATGTGTTCAAATTATAAGCATTAATTATAGTGGGTTAGGTAGGTTGGAGCCGATACTTTTGGTTTAAATTTATGCTGTTTTGGGCCCTTCAAAAAAGTTAGGCGCAAGAAGCACCAAGTAATCACCGGAGTAATTGACAAGGAAAGGACATGTCGCAGTTTTATACATGAGGTGGTGAGGGATAAAGGTTTAGGGACAAAGAGTGAATGACTGATCGCCATTGTTCATAAACCGCTATAAACGCCTTTTCATCAAATACTAAAAAGGCGTATTTCTAACGTCTGTCCTGCTTATTTCAACGCAGCTGCGGTCTGTTTACCCATGGCTATGAGCCTATCGAGAATGCGTTCACCGTCGGCACGTAAACCGTTGTGCTCGTACTCATTGGTGATCCACGCTTTTGAATTTGGTATTAACGCGAGCGTCTCTCGACTGATATCCATTTCAACAAACATATCATCGGCGTAAACGGCGCAACTGACAGGCACTTTGTTTTGAGCCAATTGTGTTTGATCGTACAGCGCAGCCCAATCTTCTTTCGCTGCCAATATTTCTGCGGTGTCTTTTAGTGGCTTGAGGTTAACGTATTGGTCGAACATCCATGGGAAGACCATTTCCCCCGTAAAGTAAAATGGCTTGCCAGATTCATAATTAAACTCTGATCGGGTTTGGCGAACGCGGTGCGCACTCCAATTCGACGCGAAGCTTTGACAGTAAATCGATTCATGCAAAATGGCGTAGATCGGGTTGGTTTGGAAGTTTTGCTGCGCCAACATATCGTTTAAGAACTCATAACGAAGTTGTGGTTTGCCGTTCACTTCAATCAACGCGCTTTCTAGCCAATAGTAAGTTGGTAAGAAAGTATCACTCACACCAAAGTTGATGCCGATTTGTTGAAATTGTTCCACCGTGAAGCGTTGACCATTTGGTAGGTACTCTTCATTTTCTAGCAAGTGATTCGCAATGTTTTGGCAAAGTTGCTGTGCATTGGGAAATTGTTGGAAGAATGCTTGGTTTTTCTCCATGGTGCGTTTGAAGGTGGCTTCATACACATCGTCGGCATGACGCGAGACTGATGGCACGCCACCCGTGATGTAGCTTTGCAGCAAGCTGTCTGGGAACAAAGACAAATAGGTGAGGGAACAAAAACCACCAAAGCTTTGACCTAAGATCGCCCATTTTTCGACGCCAAATTGCTCACGAATGTATTCCGCGTCGCGCACGATGTTATCCGCTCGGAAGTGGTTCAAGTAGTCTGCTTGTTGCTCTGGCGTGAGGTGAGCAAGCGTCTGGTGATTAATTACGCTGCTGTTGCCCGTACCGCGCTGGTCGAGAAGCAAAACTCGGTACTCTTGCAGGGCGCGTTTTACCCAGCCATTATTGCCGTTTTGACGTGGAGAGGGAAAGCCAGGCCCGCCCTGAAAGTAAACCAACCAAGGTTTGGTCGATTCTTCATCGCCAACTAGGCAAACCGAACGGGCGAAGACTCTAATGGTGCCTTTGCTTGCGTCTTGGTAATCCAGAGGAACGGTAAAACTGTGGGGAGTGTAATGCAATCCTGCGTCGATAAATGATTGAGCGTTCATTGTTATCTTTATTTCCTTATTGAGGGGTAGCGCTACTTTACTGCGAATGGCGCGAAGAACCAACGCTATTTCCCAATTGCCTCTTCAGTTCTATACCTTGGTCAAATCAATGTAAGTTCAAGAAAATGAAACGATTAGCGACTGGTGCAACTGGTTGAGTGAGCTATGCTCAATAGAGTTGCGACAAAGTAAGAGCATGGAGGAAGTCGGATGAAAGTGTCACTGGCTCGATGGACAATTGTGACTTGTTTAATAAGCGTACCTACTTTTGCCGTTGTTACGCCCAACCCACCTCAGTTACAGGCAAAAGGCTACGTATTAATGGACTTTCAATCCGGTGCCATTATTGCCGAGTATAACGGGCGAGCAGGCCTTGCTCCGGCGAGTTTAACCAAGTTGATGACCGCTTATGTAGTTGGACAAGAAATCAAAGCGGGGCGTTTGAAATGGGATGATGTTGTCACCGTGAGCGAAAACGCGTGGTCGGCCAAGTTTCCCGGTTCTTCTAAAATGTTCATCAAACCGAAAGATGAAATTAGTGTTGCGAACTTAATGCGCGGCGTGATCATCCAATCAGGAAATGACGCGTGCGTTGCACTGGCTGAGCATGTTGCAGGCAGTGAACGCGGCTTTGTTGCCTTGATGAATGGTTGGGCGGAGAAATTAGGACTGCAAGACACCTATTTTGTGAACTCCCATGGTCTTGATAGTGATGGCATCCAAACCTCACCAACCGATATGGCAAGACTCATGCAGTCGATCATCAGCGATGTTCCCGATGTGTATGCGCTATACAGCGAGAAAGTCTTCAAGTGGAACGACATTACGCAGTACAACCGCAATAAGTTGTTGTGGGACAATTCCATTGATGTCGACGGGGGAAAAACCGGCTACACCAGCAATGCCGGATACAGCTTGGTGAGCTCGGCCAAAGAAGGAAGAATGCGCCTTATCTCGGTGGTGATGGGCACGCCAAGTAAACAGGCTCGGATCAGCCAATCGAAGAATCTACTCAGCTATGGTTTTCGTTTTTATGACACCAAGCAAGTTGCTAAGCAGGGCCAAGTTGAGTCTAAAGTTCGCGTTTGGAAGGGTAATGCCAATCAAGTTGAGGCGATCTTCGCTAAAGATGCCTATCTCACTCTGCCTCGTTCAATGACGGCTGGGCTTGATAAGAGTGTGGTGTTAAATGAACCGTTGATTGCGCCGATAGCGCAAGGGGATGAGATTGGTAAGGTCGTTTGGAAAAGCGATGACAGTACCGTGGCGAGTTATCCCTTGGTCAGCAGCCAAGCGGTAGAAGAGGGCTCGTGGTTCGGTCAGCTTTGGGACAGTCTGGTGCTGTGGGTGAAATCGTTCTTTAACTAGAATAAAAACGAGCAGAAGTGTCTTTCTGCATTCTTTTGTTGATGACCGCCCTGCTATAACGCTGGGCGGTGTCTTATTTAACGGTTTATTCCGACAAGGTGATGATTGGTAAATCGTCCCAAATCTTACTTTCATCCGATGCGCCACCGGAGAAGTTCCAAGGGCCTTTGTCTTGCTCTAGCGGACGGTAAGTTGCTGAAAGACCGTCTAAGTCCCAAGTCGTGACATAGAAGCGGATACCATCGAGCGAATCTGGGCGGCCTAGTGCATCGCTAGCAAAGTCCATCGAAATGGTGTTGTTGGCTTTGTCTACCGTGACCATTGGTGCTGGTGTCACCGCTTCACCCCATGTTGTCGCGTTTGCGCCTTGAGTGTTGTAAATCGAACTTTGCCAGCCGAAGACCACGGCATTGCGACTCCATGTTCCGCTTGGCATAGAAGCGTTGATCTTAGGCAGTTCCGTTAGGTTGGTTGCCGCTTCTTCCGGTAAATCAATGAAGATGGTGAAACCAACGTGGTCAAAGCCGTTTGGTGGCAACCAAGTATCGGTGATCTTGTCCATAGTGAAGGTCAAGCGCACGTTACTGCCAACGGTAAATACCTCAGCTTTGTTGATTGCGAGTTGGCTGTTATCTTTATCGAACGTTGGATCCGTTGGTAGCGAGTAGTTACCGTTAGGACCGCCCATGCCATCTTGCGCATCGCCTGCGTCATCAATGGTGTCGTCCGGCGTGTTTGACCAGCTTAGGTTGGAGACAAAATTCACGTCCTCGATGCCTGCTTTTTTCTCGGTGGAATAAATCGCGAAGCGGTGCTGTTGCTCGCCAATCGCAAAATGACGAGTCGACAGCGTGACACTAAACTGACCATCAGCACCTACAGTAATGGTTTGCGCTGTTTCCAAGTTACCATCGACGACGAGGTTCAACTTCTCGTTGGCGTTCGCACTACCCGCGATAACAATATCACCAGTGATGGTTTGTCCTTCCCAATCCTGCGCTAGTTGGATGTTGAGGTCTGGGGTATCTACAGATTGATTGCTGCTTGTTTTTGAGTAAATCACTGCTGACTTGGCTGGCAACTCAAGGGTTACGTGACCGTTTTCATCGGCGATTAACTGCTCTGGAGCGTCCGCCCAATTCGACATGATTTGTTGTTGGAAGACGGTGCCGCCCGCTTGCTCTACATCGAGTTGGTTCATCAACATTGGGGAGTTAGATGTGTTCATTACCACTAAGACTTCGTCGTTATCCAAAGTGCGGGTAAAGGCGAACACACCTGCACCAGCTTTATCGCTGCCAATGACTTTCATTTCGCCGCGTGTCATGACTTTGTTTTCGGTACGTAACTTAGCAAGCTCTTGGATGAACAAGTACATCTCGCTGTTTTGGTCGAATGAGTCTACGTAGTTGCCATCTTCACGGTACCCTCCGGCGAACATCGCATCACGCGCCGCTGACATCGCTTGCTCTGTACCTTGGTAAATCACAGGGATGCCCGGTACCGCCATCATTGTGATCAGAGCTTGCTTCATATCGTTGACACTGCCTTGCGATAGAAAACGTGGCATATCGTGGTTATCAATGAAGTTCGGTATGATGTATGGATTCGGGAACATCGCCATCATTTTTTCAAGACGGAAGCGTAGGTAATCGGTCGGTTGTCCTGCTGCAAACACGCGAGTCATGGTTGCTTGCAATGGGAAGTTCAACACCGAGGTTAACTGCTCCGGCGAGCCGCTTTCGCCGATGTAAGTCAGCATCTTCTCTTCGCCTTCGGTGTGGTAAGGCGTAGATGTTTCGAAGACTTCACCAAAAGTGAGGAAGTTGTCACGACCGGTATCAACCGCTTGCGTCATCACACCATCGTCGGCGTGTAGGAAGTCATTCCAGAAATCATGTTCAACAAACTTCACCGTATCGATACGGAATCCGTCGACGCCGACTTCGCGAATCCATTTTCGGTAGCTCTCTTTTAGATAAGCGCGTACTTCAGGATCGGACGTATTAAGGTCATCCAAATCAGAGAGCTGCCAGGTTTTTTCTTGTACTGGATCGTTGTGGTCGGTGATGGTCGGCGTCCAGTGGTAGCTGCCTGTGCCGTCTGTTTTACACTCGTTCATGTTGAGTGGGTACGGCAGTTCTTGCCCGGCGGGTAGCGCATTTTTAATCAAACGGAAGCCTTGGCAAGGTAGGCTTGGATCATAACTGTAAGGATCATCGTAGGTGAAGAAGTTGCCTACATGGTTGGTCACGATGTCCTGAATTAAGAACATGTTACGCGCATGCACTTCGCGTGCTAACGCTTGGTAGCTTTCCATGTCACCAAAGTGTTCATCCACTTTTTGAAAATCGCGCGCCCAGTACCCGTGGTAGCCGCCGTAGTTTTGCTCTGCATCCCACCATTGGTTTGCCACTGGCGGTGTAATCCAGATAGAGGTAGCGCCTAGGTCTTCGATGTAGCCCAGTTTGTCACTGACACCAACCAGGTCTCCACCACTGAATTTCTTGTCTGAGGTAGGATCGTATTCATTCTGACCTTGATCGTTAAGCGTGTTGTCGCCGTCGTTAAAACGGTCGATCATCAAGAAGTAAATGATCTGGTCTTGCCAATCAGGAGATGCCACGTGGCTTCCTGTATCGGTTGGCGTAGTTTCATCGCTACCACAGCCAGAAAGAGCTAGGGCGATCGCTATAGGGAGTATTTTTATTTTATTCATAGGGTTAGGTAAGATTTCAAACACGGTTTTTGTCTCCGTTGTGCAGCAATGCGGAAACGATAAATCAAAGGTTTGAAATTGAGAGTGTCATTTCACGCCAAAAAAGACGTGAAATGATGTCACGAAGTGCTGAATTTGAACTGTGCTACATATTTAACTGAGTGGTTGCATAATTGGGTATTGAATCGGGTAATGGTCTTTGGCTAACTCATTACCAGAATGATCATAGAGTCGAAATCGACACTGTTTAGCCGTTTGGGTGAGGGGAAGTTGTAGCGCCCAGCATGTGTAATCTTCTGCATTCTGAGTTTGGCTCATTGTGTGCGGAGCTGGCGCATCACCCACGTAGCAATCGATCTTCGCCACGTCTTTTAATCTACATGCGAGTTCCACAAACAAGGTGTACTGTGTACCGAGTTGGATAAGTTGTTTTGTCGGGACAATGTATTCCGTTGCGCCAATTAAAAGCCCCTTGGAGACCACGTAATCACGCTGGTGGTTGTTATCAATGTAGCGCTCACCATCGACTTCATAACACAGTCTAAAGGTCAGTGGATGTGCGACAGGAAGCTCTGTTGTCGCCCATAGTTCGGTGCCATGACTTAAAAAACGCTCGAAGAAGGCGGGGTAGCGCCGCCATGCGCCATCACGGTCACGGCATTCTACCGAGACCACTTTTTCAAACGCAATATTGTCCACTTCCATCCAGATTTTGCCGACAGGTTGGTCGGTGTGGTTATCGTCGAAGGTATTGGCTTTGGCGTAGTACAAGCGGATCGGTTGCTGATTTAGCTGAGTTCGGTTATCCAAACATTGTTGGCGATACTGCATAGGTGAAAACGGATACCAACGACGAAAAGTGCGGTGAAAGTTCGATGGTTCTTCGTAACCGAGTTGATAGGCGATTTGCTGCGTTGTGAGTTGGGTGTCGGCAAGCAAAGTGAGTGCTTGCTTTCTTTTAGCGAAATCAACGCATTGAGAGTAGCTCATTTGCTTTTCTTGCAGTCGACGTTGCAAGGTGCGTTTGGAGACGCCCAGTTGCCTTGCCGCTTGCTCTAACTTGAGCGCGTAATTGCTGTTTTTGATGAACAAGGCGTTCAAAACACTCAGTAATTCTGGTTGCTCAATTGGCTGGTGAGAAAGCAGCAAATAAACATGTTTCACCAAGTCAAACACGTTTGAACTCGTTTTAGAATCTTGCGTTTCCTCTAGAAAAATATCGGCCGCGAGTGGATTGTTGGCGTGAACTTGTACCTGTATTGATTCGCTCAGCTCAAGCATTTCCAATTGCATTTTGAGCAAGCCAAACACCGACTCCGCCCAATTTGGCATATCGGCCGTTCTACATTTGACTTGCAGATGGATTTGGGCATCACCATGTTGAAATGTGACGTACAAACGGCGGTCGAATAATGAAACACTTTTACTCCACCAAAGCAGCCCTTCCTGGAGGTCAGGCGCTTCTTTCAACATCATGCATTGCAAGGCCACCAACTTCTCAATGTGCCAATATTCGCCGGCAATTCTCAGGTGATTGTGACCGAGCTTTTTGCACAGAAAGGATGTAATAACGTTATCTTGAGGCAGCATGAGTTGAGTTTGGTTGCGAGCAAACATGCATTATTGCCGAAAAGATGAAGAAGTTCAGTGAGAACGCTCAAAGCCTTTCTTATCGTTTTATTTTCAAATTTATTTTGAAAATGTTTTTAATCGAAATCGGTTTTTCCCTTTATCTCATGAGTTTATGCTGTTACTCAGCTTAAACTCATTAACTGGAGAGCCTCATGGATATCGTACAAGCTGCAAAATCTCGTTACTCAACGAAAGTGTTTGACCCAACGCGCAAGCTACCTCAAGAAAAAATCGACGCAGTTAAAGAGCTGATTCGTTTTAGTCCATCGAGTGTGAACTCCCAGCCTTGGCATTTCATTCTGGCAAGCACAGAAGAAGGCAAACAGCGCATCGCTAAAGCGGCGCAAGAGAATTACGCGTTTAACGCGGCGAAGATTCTCAACGCATCTCACGTATTGGTGTTTTGTGCAAAAACAGGCATTGATAACGACTACATTGAAGCGCTAATGGCGCAAGAAGAAAAAGATGGCCGATTCCCAACCGAAGAAGCGAAAGCGGCTGTGCGCGGTGGTCGTAGCTACTTTGTGAACATGCACCGTTTTGATCTGAAAGATGCGAACCATTGGATGGAGAAACAAGTTTACCTTAACGTGGGTACGTTGCTGCTGGGTGCTTCGACGTTAGAAATCGATGCAGTGCCAATTGAAGGGTTTGATCCCAAAGTGCTGGATGAAGAATTTGGCTTGCGTGAAAAAGGTTACACCAGCGTTGTAATCGTGCCGCTTGGCTACCACGCGGAAGATGACTTCAACGCGAAAACGCCAAAGTCTCGCTGGGACGCAGAAACCGTATTCACCGAGATCTAATTCGAGCTTACTTGCAGGTGACGTAGAACCTTGTAATCAATATATAAATCGGAAAAGAGTGATAAAACGATGATCCACTTAGTCGCAGAAGTGAAAGCCTATCCAGACAGTAAGGATCAGGTGGTGAATTTGCTTGCTGGTTTACTAGAGCCAACTCGCAAAGAAGAAGGCTGTTGCCAATACGAGTTGTATCTCGACGAAAAAGTTGATGGCCTATTTATGTTCCAAGAAATCTGGGCATCGCAAGAGGCCTTGGATAAGCATTTGCAAAGCCCGCATATGGCGACGTTTCTTGAAACATTGGAAGAGAACGATTGGGTTGAATATACCCAGATTCGTCCTCTTCGATTTATCGCCTAATGACAGAAGGTTGCCAGCACGTTGGCGCGTTGCTGGCAGCATTTTTGTTGGATAAAGTCGCGGAAAGTCCGAATCGTTGGCGTCAATAATCGACGATCGGCACATACCATGTAGAGCGGCACTGGGCCGCAATCCCACTCTGGTAACACTCGCACCAATCTTCCCTCGATTAAGTCTCGGCTGATGTCCATCAATGATTTATTCGCAATGCCTTTGCCTTTGATCGCTAACCGGTGTGGCAAGTCACTATCGTTGCTCAACAAGTTACCGCTGACCACGATTTGTTCATTCTCGCTGCCACGCATGAGCGTCCATTTGTTGTAGACCGAATCCGCGACCATGTAGCACAAGCAATTGTGTTGCGTTAAATCGGCAGGAGAGGTGAGTTCTGGATGTGTAGCTACGTACTCTGGCGATGCACATAATATCCGTTCGTTTGACCCACACAATGCCAATACGACCAGATTGGAGTCGGCCGGTTCGCCGTAGCGAATCGCAATATCGACAGGCTTGGTATACATATCCGTCAAGCTATCGGACAGCTCTAGTTTAATGGAAACATTTGGGTAGAGTTCGATGAACTCATCCACCCAATCGAGCAACATATTGCGACCAAAATCGGAGGGTGCAGTAATGTGCAGCTGACCAGACAACTCCCCGCGCGCACTTGAGATCTGATCCAACCCCTCTTGCAATGTTGCCAACGCTTGCGTGGTTTTGTCTAAAAACAGTTCGCCCTCTGAGGTTAAACGCAGGCTTCGGGTGGAACGCACAAACAACGGGAAACCGATTTGCCCTTCAAGACGCTTAATCGATGCGCTAATGGCGGCAGGTGTCATGTCCATGCTGTTAGCGGCTTTTGAAAAGCTGCCTTGGCGCGCGGTTTCGACAAAAATATTGAGGTCGTTGAGGGCTTTCATTGTGAAAAGGGCTTTTAAGAAGTTTGGGCTACTATAGGGGAGAGTCGTAGGCCAATTCAAGGTTAAAACATTAGGTTGCACGGCGAGTTTGAGTTAGATTAGCGCGCAACTTCACTTTACCGGATCAATAGCATGAGTCAACAGCAGCCGAATAACCCACTTCACGGGTTGAGTTTAGAGAAAATCGTCACCCGACTAGTTGAACACTTTGGTTGGAATGGCATGTATGAGCGCGTTCGTGTGAACTGTTTCAAGAAAGATCCTTCAATCAAATCGTCGCTGAAGTTCCTGCGTAAAACGCAATGGGCCAGAGATAAGGTGGAAGCGCTGTACATCGAGACATTCTGCTAACCGCTCTATGGTCTGCAGCAAGCGGCAAGCAGATTCTTAGTCTCGCTATGGCTCGCTAGAATGACGCAGCTTTTCTTATCGCGTAGGCTGGAAGAGTCGCGCTGCTGATGCGTCTCAAGCGAGATTTCGGATGGTCACTTAGGCTTATCTGGAATCGCTTTTTTAGATGGTTTTGTAGAGCTCAGAGCCAAACTCGAACCGTCATTCTGAACTGCGAGGAACGAGCGTGATTCAGAATCTACCCTCACGACTGTATTGAGTTTATTCATCGCTCTATGGTCTGCAGCAAGCGGCAAGTAGATTCTTAGTCTCGCTTTGGCTCGCTAGAATGACGCAGCTTTTCTTATCGCGTAGGTTGGAAGAGTCGCTCCACTGATACGTCCAAAGTGATTTTCCGGATGGTCACTTAGGCTTATCTGGAATCGCTTTTTTAGATGGTTTTGTAGAGGTCAGAGCCAAACTCGAACTGTTATTCTGAACCGAGAGGAACGAGCGTGATTCAGAATTTACCCTCAGATTGTATTGAGTTTATTCATGGCTCTATGGTCTGTAGCAAGCGGCAAGTAGATTCTTAGTCTCACTTTGGCTCGCTAGAATGACGCAGCTTTTCTTATCGCGTAGGCTGAAAGAGTCGCTCTGCTGATGCGTCTAAAGCGAGATTCCGGATGGTCACATAGGTTTATCTGGAATCGCTTTTTTAGATGGTTTTGTAGAGGTCAGAGCCAAACTCGAATCGTCATTCTGAACCGCGAGGAACGAGCGTGATTCAGAATCTACTCTCAGATTGTATTGAGTTTATTCATGGCTTTATGGTTTGCAGCAAGCGGTAAGTAGATTCTTAGTCTCGCTATGGCTCGCTAGAATGACGTAGCTTTTCTTATCGCGTAGGCTGGCAGAGTCGCGCTGCTGATGCGTCTCAAGCGAGATTCCGGATGGTCACTTAGGCTTGTCTGGAATCGCTTTTTTAGATGGTTTTGTAGAACTCAGAGCCAAACTCGAACTGTTATTCTGAACAGCGAGGAACGAGCGTGATTCAGAATCTACTCTCAGATTGTATTGAGTTTATTCATGGCTTTATGGTCTGCAGCAAGCGGTAAGTAGATTCTTAGTCTCGCTATGGCTCGCTAGAATGACGTAGCTTTCTTATCGCGTAGGCTGGAAGAGTCGCGCTGCTGTTACGTTTAGCGAGGTTTCGAATGATTCACTTAGGCTCATTAGAATGACGCTAGTTTTCTTATTGCGTAAGTTGGAATGGTACCTCAGCATCATTCCCGATAGCGATGAAGGAGCGCTGTCGGGAACCTCGCCTTTAATCTCTCGTTTCTTGCTACTCCAAATGATGCGTACTACCCACGGTTCCTTCCAAGTCTAAAATCGACTGGCGAACGTGATCTGGAATCGCAGCTTTAACGTTGTTCTTAAAATCAAACATCACACCAGTGGCGGTCGCGATGGTCGCAATTTTCCCCCACTTCTTACTCAGCACTTGGTACTCCATTGTGATGCGATCTTCTTGCATGTCGATTACGCGAGAACCGACTAATAGCGTGTCTGGGTAAGTAACAGGCAATTTGTAGCGGCATTGAGTCTCGCTCAGTACTGGCCCAATTTGCGAGGTCTGCAGGTCGACCAGCAGGTTAATTTTGTTGAAGTAATCTAAACGTGCGGTCTCGAAGTAGCGAAAATAGACCACGTTATTAACGTGTTGCAGAGCATCCATTTCACCCCATGCGACTTTTATCTCTGTGATAACGGGAAAGTCCTTTAACAGTGTGTCCATTTCTATTGCTCCTTTTTCATCTGCTTTGCCACAAATTGCGACGCGACTTATCACTTTGAGCATTTATTCTAGATGTAATCATTTAATATGTAATAAAATTGTTTTTAAAATGTGAAATGAAAT